>NZ_JBHUGY010000032.1:0-127856 GCF_042682105.1 Mesorhizobium calcicola | reverse complement strand
GTGGTGGCGAGCGGTGTCATCGAGCCGGGGGCGGTGCCGCCGATATCGGCGTGGTGACCGCGTGAGGCAACGTAGAAGAGGATTTCCTGCCTGATGTCGTCGAAAACCGGCGTCACCACCGTGATATCGGGCAGATGCGTGCCGCCATTGTAGGGGGCGTTGAGGGCAAAGACGTCGCCGGGATGGATGTCGCCGGAATTCAGCCGGATGATGGTCTCGACCGAACGGTCCATGGAGCCCAGATGCACCGGCATGTGCGGGGCATTGGCGACGAGCGCGCCGTTGCGGTCGAAAACGGCGCAGGAGAAATCCAGCCGCTCCTTGATGTTGACGGAATAGGCGGTGTTCTGCAGCGTCACCCCCATCTGCTCGGCGATCGACATGAACAGGTTGTTGAAGACCTCCAGCATCACCGGATCGGCCTTGGTGCCAAGCGCTGCCTGCCGCTGCTTCTCCTCGATGCGGCGCAAGAGCACATGGTTCTTGGCGGTGATCTCGGCTTGCCAGCCCGGTTCGACGACGATGGTCTGGTTCGGCTCGATGATCAGCGCAGGGCCGGCAATTCTGTGTCCGGGCTTCAACCCTTCGCGGCGGAGGATGCCGGCGTCGCGCCAGATGCCGTCGGAAAAGATTTTTCGAACCTCCGATGGACTTGCGGCGATGTCTTCGAGCGCTGAATCGCTCTCGTCGCGCCCCGTGCCGCCGGTGTCGGTGCCCTCGACGCCGACGGTCTCGACGATCATCGGCTTGTTGTCATAGACGAAACCGAACTGCGCCTTGTGGGCAATTTCGAAATCGCGCTTGGCCTGGAAAATCGAGTCTTCCTCGAAATTCACCGGCAGTGTCGTGTCGGTGCCGTCATAGCGAATGTGCAGCACTGGCTTCGCGGCAACCGTGTCCTCGGAGATGCCTTGCAGTGCGAGTTCGGCGACGACGGCTTTTCTCAAGGTGGCAATGAGATTGCCGATCTCTGTTCTGGACTCTTCCGCCAGTGGCTTCAGCAGCGCCTGCTGGCGCGAGGCAAAGACCGAGGACAGGCCGATGCCATAGGCCGACAGCAGGCCGGAAAAGGGATGGATCAGCACCGCTTCCATGCCGAGCGCGTCGGCGACGAGACAAGCGTGCTGGCCGCCGGCGCCACCGAAGCAATTGAGCAAATATTCGGTGACGTCGTAGCCGCGCTGGACGGAAATCTTCTTGATGGCATTGGCCATGTTTTCCACGGCGATGATGACGAACCCTTCGGCGACAGCCTCTGGCGTGCGGCCATCGCCGATTTCGGCGGCCAGCGCGGTGAATTTTTCGCGCACGACCTCCACGTCGAGCGGTTCTTCCTGGTCGGGACCAAAGATCTTCGGGAAGAAATCGGGCTGCAGCTTGCCCAGCATGACATTGGCGTCGGTGACGGCGAGCGGGCCGCCGCGGCGGTAGGCGGCCGGGCCGGGATTGGCTCCGGCCGAGTCAGGTCCGACCCGGAAGCGGCCGGCCTCGTAGTGCAGGATCGAGCCGCCGCCGGCGGCGACGGTGTGGATGCGCATCATCGGTGCGCGGATACGCACGCCGGCGACCTCGGTGTCGAAGGCACGCTCATAGTCGCCGTCATAGTGGGCGACGTCGGTCGAGGTGCCGCCCATGTCGAAGCCGATGACTTTTCCGAAGCCGGCGAGCTTCGCCGTCTGGACCATGCCGACAACGCCGCCGGCTGGTCCGGAGAGGAGTGCGTCCTTGCCCTGGAACATATCGGCAGCCGTGAGGCCGCCCGACGACATCATGAACATGAGGCGAGGGGATTGGTCGGGTGCCGCGCCAAGCTCTCCCGCCACCTTCTGCACATATCTCGACAGGATCGGCGACAGATAGGCGTCGACCACCGTGGTGTCGCCGCGGCCGACCAGCTTGATCAGCGGTGACACCTCATGGCTGACGGAAACCTGGCCGAAGCCGAGCGTTCGGCAGACTTTTGCCACCACCTTCTCGTGATCGGGATACTTCCAGGCGTGCATGAAGACGATGGCGACGGCGTCGATGCCGTCGGCTTTCGCCTGCTCGATCGCCGGCCGGCAAGCGGCGATGTCGAGCAGGTGCTCGACGCAGCCATCGGCGCGCACGCGCTCGTCGACCTCGATGACGCGCTCGTAAAGCTGTTCGGGAAGGATGATTTCCTTGGCGAAGATGTCCGGGCGCGCCTGGTAGGCGATCTTCAGCGCATCGCGAAAGCCCCTGGTGATGAGCAAAAGCACACGGTCGCCCTTGCGCTCCAGCAGCGCATTGGTGGCGACCGTGGTGCCCATCTTGATGTCGCCGATCAGGCCGGGCGGGATCGCGCTGCCGGAGGATAGGCCGAGAAGATCGCGAATACCCTGCATGGCGGCATCGGCGTAGGCTTCGGGATTTTCGGACAGAAGCTTGCGCGGATGCAGCCCGCCTTGCGAGTCGCGGCCGATGACATCGGTGAAGGTGCCGCCGCGATCGATCCAGAAATCCCATTTCGCGGTCATGCGGCATGCTCCCGGCGTTTTCTATTTCGGCCCGTGGTTCGATGCACCTGTTAGTTCGCCATCGCACGGACGGCAATCGCAAACGGGCGTGACGATGTTACATGCGGAAACGCAACGTTACGAAACTCATGGCCACCTGATGCATTTCCTCTTCGACCGTTCACCTTAACGTGAACGTGTACCGAAGGAGATATGTTATGAAAAAACTCATTCTTGCGTCCGTTTCCGCGTTGGCCTTGCTCGGCGTTGCTGCCTGCAGCGACAGCGGCACGGATAACACCACCACCCAGAGCACCAACCCGCCGGCCGCCGAGCAGCCGATGAAGCCGGCGGCGCCTGATGCAACGAAGCCCGCTGAACCGGCTCCGGCAACACCGGCTCCTGCGCCCGCGCAGTAGTGAGTAAGCAATACTTCGTGTGATGGATGAGGAAGGCCGGCCGCGCGCTGGCCTTTCTCATAATGTCCGCGCACCGCGGCTGCATCCCCTTCGGCGTCAGGCCGGTCGGTTGTTCCATGCCTGCGGCACTGTCCCGGCTTGATAGCGTGGGGCGGTGGCACTAAGAAGCAGGCCATGTCGATTTGGGATCGCCTTGGCGAGTTCATCACGCGCGTTTCATCCTCAGCCTCGTCGGGTGTCGCCGACGTCGTCGAGGCCGTACGCACGGTTTTCTCCGGCGACGCCGATCTGCGCCGGCGTGTCGCCTTCTCGGTGGCGATGATCGCGCTGTCGGCCAAGATGGCCAAGGCCGATGGCATCGTGACCCAGGACGAGGTGCGCGCCTTCCAGGAAATATTCGAGGTGCCGCCGAAGGAGACGCGCAATGTGGCGCGGCTGTTCGATCTCGCGCAGCGCGATGTGGCCGGTTTCGAGACCTACGCCGAGCGGATGGCGCAATTGTGCGGTTCCGGGCATTCCAACTGCGTGATGCTGGAAGACATACTCGACGGTCTGTTCCACATCGCCAAGGCCGACGGGCTGGTGCATGAGCATGAAGGCCAATTCCTGCATCGCATCGCCGAAATTTTCCGCATCGACGAGGCGCACTACGAAAGCATCTTGGCGCGGCACGTCAATCTCGGCGCCGGCGACCCCTATGTCGTGCTCGGCATCGAACGCGGCAAACCGTTCGAAGAGGTCAGGAAGCGTTATCGCAAGCTGGTCTCCGACAATCATCCCGACCGGCTGATCGCGCGCGGCCTGCCGCAGGAATTCATCAAGATCGCAACGACCAGGGTGGCGGCGATCAACGCGGCCTATGAGATGATCGAGCGGGGCCTGCGGCACGCATGAGCGGCTTCCTGCCCGACGAGCCGAGCGCCGAGGTCAGGGTATCGCCGAATTTCGGTCCGCGGCGCGACACGTTCAGGCCCGACATGATCGTGCTGCATTACACCGGCATGTCGACCGGCGCCGGCGCCGAGGCGTGGCTGTGCGATCCGGCCAGCGAGGTCTCGTCGCACTATCTCGTGCACGAGAATGGCCACGTCGTGCAGATGGTCAGGGAAAGCGACCGCGCCTGGCACGCCGGCAAGAGTTCGTGGTTTGGACGCGCCGATATCAATTCCTGTTCGGTCGGCATCGAGATCGTCAATCCGGGACATTCGCTGGGTCATCCCGGCTTTCCCAGACGGCAGATCGATGCGGTGATCGGCCTGTGCGCTGGGATCGCAGGCCGGCATTCGATTGCCGCCGAGCGGGTGCTGGCGCATTCCGACGTGGCGCCGGGACGTAAGATCGACCCGGGCGAGAAGTTTCCGTGGCGGACGCTGTTCGCGGCCGGTGTCGGCCATCTCGTGGCAGCCGCACCCGTCGGGCGAGGGGCCGTGCTCAAGGCCGGCGACGCAGGCGCCGATGTCGACGCACTGCAGTCGATGCTGGCGCTCTATGGCTACGGCGTCGAGATATCAGGCATTTTCGACCGGCAGACGGAGATCGTCGTCGAAGCGTTTCAGCGGCATTTCCGGCCGCGCCTGGTCGATGGGGTGGCCGACGGTTCGACACTGCGGACGCTGCAAAGACTGCTTGCTTCGGTGAAGCGCTGACCGGGGAAGACCTTTCCCAAGTAGTCCTGTCAAATCCTAAAATTACAAGCTGTCACTCAAAGTGACTTGCCCTGCCCTCATTGGCACCAATTCGAACGTCAAACGGCTGACGTGCAAGACGTCGGAACCCCAGCCCCCCGGATGTTCCGATATTGATTAAGCGTTGCTGCGTGAACATCTTCGCGCGGTTCAGACAGAACAGGATCACATGCAGAAATTGACCGTTTTAACGGCAGCTCTTGCTGCCGGCGTAATGACTTTTGCCTTCGATGCCGCGAATGCCGCGCCACTCAGCCCGCGGGCGGATCAAGGGCTCGTCGCGGTATCCGCAAAAAGCGGCAAGGCAGGCCACGACGCCAAGGCGACGAAGCGAGCTCCCGCGAAAATGGAAAAGGCAAGTTGGTCCAAGGCGAAGAAGTCGGCCAAAAGGCAGACCAAGCGCGGCCGCAAGACCGTCGACATGACGACAACGGCATCCATCGGCCTCAGGAACGCGGCGGCGTCGGCCGCCGCGGTGGCCAGCGGCGGTCAGTATTCGGCGATCGTCGCACGCTATGCCGCGAGCTATGGCGTACCGGTTTCACTCGCTCACGCTGTCATCAGGATCGAGAGCAACTACCGGCCGAACATGGTCGGCAGCGCCGGCGAGATCGGCCTGATGCAGATCAAGCCGGCGACGGCGCGGATGATGGGCTACAACGGTTCGGCCAAGGGGCTGTTCGATCCCGACACCAACATCAAATACGGCATGAAGTATCTCGCCATGGCGCAGGATCTCGGCGGCGGCACCACCTGCGGCACGATCCTGAAGTACAATGCCGGCCACGCCGCAACACGAATGAACCCGGTGTCGGCCGCCTATTGCAGCAAGGTCAAGGTGCAGATGGCGGCGCTTTAGCCGGCAGTCTGTGAGGAGACGGCCGGAGCTGTCGGCTTTTTCGTTTGCGTTTTCGGGCGTGAACCCCTTTATACGCCTTGCCAGCTGGCCGGGCGGCCGCACCCGCAACAGCCGAAAGGCCGCGGGTGAGGAAAGTCCGGGCTCCATGGAGACACGGTGCCGGTTAATGGCCGGCGGGGGCGACCCCAGGGAAAGTGCCACAGAAAGCAAACCGCCACGATCTAATCGTGGCAAGGGTGAAAGGGTGGGGTAAGAGCCCACCGCGCGACTGGCAACAGGAGCGGCACGGTAAACCCCACCGGGAGCAAGACCGAATAGGGGCGGTGCGAGGGGAAACCCTCGAGGGCTGTTTCCGGCTCACCGTCCGGGTAGGTTGCGTGAGGCGCATGGCAACATGCGCCCAAGATGAATGGCCGCCACGTTCTCGCCCCGCAAGGGCGAGGGCCGTACAGAACCCGGCTTACAGGCCAGCTGGCAACTATCTCCAAAATATCGAAGAGAAGTCTTTTGAGATCAGCAGGTTGCGCCCTCGGGCGCGCCTGTCGATTCAAGCTCGTTCATCTGCTCATGAGTTGAATCTGGTACGATTAAATCGTACCGTGGGTCGGCAAATGGCACCAGGAGCCTATCATGGGACAGGTCGACAAACGCAGCATTACGCTGTCGCCGGAACTGGCTGCGGCGGTCGACGATGTGGTCGCCGCCGGCGAATATGCCTCGGCGAGCGAGGTCATCCGCGATGCGCTGCGGCAATGGAAGGAGCGGCGCGACCTGCACGGCTACACGGTCGAGGAATTGCGCAAGCTGGTGCAGGAGGGGATCGACAGCGGGCCGGCATTAGATGGGCCGCCACTCATGGAACGATTGCGCGCTAAATATCTGAAGCTGACGGAGACCAAGGGCCTTCGGGAGTGAAATACCGCCTGCTTCCCCAAGCAGTTGTCGACCTCGAAAATATCGGTGACTACATTGCCGGCCACGATCCACGAGCGGCTGTTCGCCTCGTGGATGCGTTGGAAAGACGGTGGCATTTGCTCACTTTGCATCCCTTCTCAGGTGCACCGCGCGACGATATTGCGCCCGGCATCCGTCATCTGGTCGTCGGCAACTACCTCACCTTGTACCGCGTCGGCGACGATGCGATCGAAATCATCCGCGTCCTGCATGCAAGCGCAACATCGAAGCCGAGGACATCGGGTCATGATCGATCCGGTCAGCCGCTGATCTTGTCCAGCGATGCCTCGATCGCCTTCCAGAGCTCTTCCACCGGCTCGCAGCCGACCGAGAGGCGAACGAAACCGGCGCTAACCGCATCGCCTCTCTTTGATCGGCGTTCGGCAGAAGTGTGGACGCCGCCGAAGGATGTCGCGGCCTGCATCAAGGCGCAGTTGTTGATGAAATCCTCGGCCTTTTCCTCCGAGGCAAGCTCGAAAGAGATGAGAAAACCGAAGCGCTCCATCTGGGCGCGGGCAAGATTGTGCGACGGGTCGCTTTCCAGCCCGGGGAAGCGCAGGCCGCTGATCGCCCCGTGGCCCTTCAGCCGCCGCGCGATCACGTCCGCCGACGAGCACATGCGATCGAAGCGCACATCCAGCGTTTCGAGACCGCGATGCACCAGCCATGCTTCGAACGGCCCGGGAATGCTGCCGGAAATTTCGCGCCAGCCAGTCACGGCGGCGATGATATCGGCATTGCGGCTGGCGACATGGCCGAACAGCACGTCGGAATGGCCGTTGGGCGCCTTGGTGTCGGCGGCAACGACGATATCGGCGCCATGGTCGAGCGGGCGCTGGCCGAAGGGCGTCATCGTCGTGTTGTCGACTGCAAGGAGCGCGCCGGCCTTGTGAGCGGCGTCAGCAACGGCCGCGATGTCGCAGATGTCCAGCCCCGGATTGGCGGGGGTTTCGACAAAGGCAAGGCGATAGCCGTCGAAGCCGTCGTCGAGGAAGGTCGATGTCGGCCTCATATCATAGGTGACGCCAAACGGCTTCAGGAAGCGGTCGGCCAGGGCCCTTGTCGTGTGGTAGCCGTCCGCAGGCAGCAGGATACGGTCGCCGGCCTTGAGCAGGCCGAAAAATACCGAACAGATTGCTGCCATCCCGGACGGGAAGGCGACGCAGGGTGCATCTTCCAGATGCGCCAGCATATGCTCGACCGCATCCCAGGTCGGGTTGCTGAAGCGGCCATACTGATCGAAACCGGTGGCGTCGCCGGGCGTGTGATAGATCGCGGCCATGGTCAGCGGCAGCGGGATCGGGTCACCCTTGGCGAACCTCTTGTCGCGCAGATGGGGAAGTGCCGCAGCGCGTGCGTTCGCTGGTTCAGACATCGATTCTCAAACCCTCCTGGTGACCGACGGATGCGGGCGAGACGCTATGCCGGGCAGGGGCTCGCGGCAAGGCGCGTCCGGTTGGGCCAGGCGGCTTTAAACGCTTCGTTAGGCTTAATAGAGCATAAAGACGAGACGTGCCGTCAAGGCTGCTCTTATTGGTCGCGGCGCGTGTTTGTGAATCCTATTCCCGTTGACGCCCATAGTGCCCCATGATATCCCATTTCAATACTCAAGCCTTCGTTCCGCGTCAGGGTAAAGCGTACGCCAATCGGGCAGCCGCGGCGGCTGCGCGTTTGCCGGTTGTTGTCCGTTCGGACGAGGCTGACACGGGGCAGGGAACGTGCCGGGGCGGCGCGTGCGACAAGATGGAGAGGGGTGCGGCGGCGCAAGCGGCTGTGACGTTCAATGGATCGGTTTCTGTCAAACACGGTGAGCAGGATCGATGCGAAGGGACGGGTTTCCGTTCCGGCGCATTTCCGTGCCGTCGTGCAGAAGCGCGGCTATTCGGAACTCTATGGGTTGCGTTGCCTCGACCAGCCGGCGATGGATGTCGGCGGGCTCGACCTGCTCGACCGCTACGAGCAGCGCATCGCGCTCGAAGATCCCTTCCTGCAGACGGCGGACGATATGTCGTTCTTTTGCCATGGCGATGGCACCTTCCTGAAGCTCGATCAGGACGGCCGCATCACGATGAGCGATTTCATTCGCGGACACACCGGCATTTCGGCGGAAGTGGCCTTTGTCGGGCGTGGCAATTTCTTTCAAATTTGGGAACCGGGACAGCTGGCCGCCTATGGGGCGCAGGCGCGGGCCCGGCTATTGCAGCTTCGGCAGGGGACGAAGCCTGGGGAGCGACCGGAATGACAGTGGGCCACGGCGATGACCTTCACGCCGTTGGCGGATCGGCCCGCCATATTCCGGTCCTCCTTGGCGAAGTGCTTGAAGCACTGGCGCCCGCACAGGGCGACATCATCATCGACGGCACGTTCGGCGCCGGCGGCTACACCAAGGCAATTCTGGCGACAGGCGCTTCCGTCGTGGCGATCGACCGTGATCCCGATGCCATCGCGGCCGGGCGCGATCTCGAGGCACAGTCAGGCGGCCGGCTGAGGCTGGTGCAGGCGCCGTTCTCGACGCTGGACGAGCATGTCGGGAGCGCCGACGGCGTCGTGCTCGACATCGGCGTCTCCTCGATGCAGCTCGACCAGGCCGAGCGCGGGTTTTCGTTCCGCGCCGACGGACCGCTCGACATGCGTATGGCGCAAGCGGGCCTCAGCGCCGCCGACGTCGTCAACACGTTCAAGCCGGGCGACCTCGCACGCATCTTCGGCTTCCTCGGCGAGGAGCGTCATGCCGGGCGCATCGCCCGCATGATCGAGGCTCGCCGTGAAAAGCGGCCGTTCGAACGCACGCTGGAACTGGCCGACGCCATCGAGACGCATGTCGGACGTGCGCCGAAGGACAAGATCCATCCCGCCACGCGCGTCTTCCAGGCGCTGCGCATCTTCGTCAATGACGAGCTTGGCGAACTGGCGAAGGCCTTGCTGGCCGCCGAACGCGTGCTGAAGCCGGGCGGACGGCTCGCCGTGGTGACGTTCCATTCGCTGGAAGACCGCATCGTCAAGCGCTTCATCGCCGATCGCGCCGACGCCGTGACGGGCTCGCGTCATATGCCCGAGGCACAGGCGCGCACCGCGACCTTCCGCAAGGCGGGTGGCGGCGTGACCGCCGGCGACGCCGAGGTCGCGGTCAATCCACGCGCCCGTTCGGCCAGGCTGCGCGCGGCCATCCGCACCGAGGCGCCGGCGCGGGCTGGCGACTTTTCGATTTTCGGCCTTCCAAAGCTTCCCGGCATCGACCGGCCGGGGGAGAGGTAAGCACGTGTTTCGTACCAGCGACATCGTCCTGATCGCCGTCATGGTTTCGGCGGCGGCCCTTACCTACAAGACCAAGCGCGAGGCCGAGGAACAATTGGCGGCGGTGCAGAAGATCCATGAGCAGATCCGCTATGAGGAGGACACCATCGACCTGCTCAAGGCCGACTGGAGCCTGCTCACCCAGCCGTCGCGGCTGCAGAAGCTGGCCGATCTCTACAAGTCGCAGCTCGAACTCCAGCCAGTCAGCGCCCGCCAGATCGTCGGTATCGGCGACCTGCCGGCCAAGGCCCTGGACATTCAGGACATCCTGAAAGGACGCGAGGGTGGCATGGCCGACAATTCCGACATAGCGCCCTCGGATGGCAAGGATCCCGTGGTGACCGGAGGCATCGCCCAATGATCGGCAAATTGCTGAAGCGACGCGCCAGGACCGGTGAAGGCGGATCGATCGTGGTGGAGGGCGCCCGCAAGGCGACCGGCGGCAAGGGCAGGACGCGCATCGTGATGACGATGGCGGTGTTCTTCGGCATCTTCGCGACCATTTCCGGGCGGCTCGTCTATCTCGGCTTTCAGACCCCCGATATGTCGGGCGGCCCGCAGAGCCGGGTAACGGCATCGCGGCCCGACATTGTCGATCGCAACGGCGAAGTGCTGGCGACGGACATCAAGACGGCCTCGCTGTTCGCCGAGCCGCGCCGCATCGTCGACGCCGATGAGGCGATCGAGAAGCTGTCGACGGTGCTTCCGGAGATCGACTACGAGCAGACCTACCACAAGCTGAAGAGCGGCGCCGGCTTCGTCTGGCTGCAGCGGCAGCTGACGCCCAAGCAGCAGTCCGACATCATGCAACTCGGCATTCCCGGCTTCGGCTTCCGCACCGAAAAGCGCCGCTTCTATCCGAGCGGCGAGACCTCGTCCTACATTGTCGGGCTCACCAACATCGACAACCAGGGTATCTCCGGCATGGAGAAATATGTCGACGAGCAGGGCCTGAGCGACCTGCAGGCATCGGGCCTGGCGGTCGCCAAGGATCTGAAGCCGGTGAAGCTTTCGATCGATCTGCGCGTCCAGCATGTGGTGCGCGACGAGATCGCGGCCGGCCTGGAGCGCTATCGCGCCATGGGCGCTGGCGCCGTTGTGCTCAACGTCAAGACCGGCGAAGTGGTGGCGATGGCCTCGGTGCCGGACTTCGATCCGAATAACCCTTACAATGCACAGGACAAGGACCGGTTGAACCGCATGTCGGCGGGTCTCTATGAGATGGGCTCGACCTTCAAGAGCTTCACCTCAGCCATGGCGCTCGATTCCGGCAAGGCGACGATGGCCAGCCGCTTCGACGCTTCACATCCAATCCGGGTCGGCCATCAGGCCATCCACGATTTCCACGGCAAGAACCGTGTGCTGTCGTTGCCGGAGGTGTTCCTCTATTCGTCCAACATCGGGTCGGCCAGGGAGGCCGAGATGGTCGGCATCGAGGGGCACCGCGAATTCCTGCATCGCCTTGGAATTTTGGACAAGATGCAGACCGAACTGCCGGAAGTCGCCCGCCCGACTGAACCGAAGGTTTGGAAACAGGTCAATTCGTTCACCATCGCCTTCGGCCATGGCGTGTCGACGACGCCGCTGCAAGCAGCTGTTGGCTGCGCGGCGCTGATGAATGGCGGCTTTCTGATGAACCCTACCTTCCTGATCCGCACACAGGCAGAAGCGATGGCGGTGGCCAAGAAAGTGGTCAACGAAAAGACCGTCGATGGCATGCGCTACCTCTATTCGCTCAACGCCGAGAAGGGCTCGGCCAGAAACGCCAGAGTGCCCGGCTACCGCGTCGGCGGTAAGACCGGAACAGCCGAGAAGGTCATCAATGGCCGCTACTCGAAGGAATTGAATTTCAATACCTTCGTCGCCGCCTTCCCGATGGACGATCCGCAATACCTCGTGTTTACGATTGCCGACGCTCCGCACCCGGAAAAGCCTGGCATGACAGACGTCGCGGCGGCGAATGCAGGGGTTATGGCCGGTAATATCATCAGGCGTTCAGCGGCCATGCTTGGCGTGAAGCCAGATTTCAGCCATGAAAATGGTGCAACGCTGGTTTCCTATCAGTGATTCTTGGGGCGCGCCGGCAACTGCGCGCTATTTTGTTGTGGTGAACGGGACTCGATGAAGCTCAGAGATCTAGCCGGTATCCTGCCAGTCGAAGGAACAGCTTCCGCCGATCTGGAGGTTACCGGGATTTCGTCGGATTCCCGCCAGGTGAAACCCGGCGTCGTCTTCTTCGCGCTCGCCGGGACCAAGGCGGATGGTGCGACCTATGCCGCCGATGCAGCTCAGCGTGGTGCGGCCGCAATCGTCGCAGGCAGCGCAATCGACGGGCTGCCGGTCCCGGTGCTGGCCGTCGATGATCCGCGTCTGGCGCTCGCGCTGAGTGCTGCCCGCTATTTCGGCAAGCAGCCTGAGACCATGGTCGCGGTGACCGGCACCAGCGGCAAGACGTCGGTCGCCGCCTTCACCAGGCAAATCTGGGAGCAGGCCGGCTATGCCGCCGCTTCGATCGGCACCACCGGCGTGGTGGCGCCCGGGCGAAATGACTATGGCTCTTTGACGACGCCCGACCCGGTCGCCTTGCACCAGTTGTTGCGTGAATTGGCGGATGCCGGCGTCACCCACGCCTCGATGGAAGCCTCCAGCCATGGGCTCGACCAGCGCCGTCTCGACGGCGTCAAGCTGGCGGCCGGCGGCTTCACCAATCTCGGCCGCGACCATATGGACTATCATCCGACCGTCGAGGATTATCACCGCGCCAAACTGCGGCTGTTCGATACGCTGCTGCCGAAAAGCGCGCCGGCCGTCATCTTCGCCGACGATCCGTGGTCGGCGCCGACGATCCAGGCGGCACAGGCTGCCGGGCTCGACGTACTGACGGTTGGCCGCCACGGCGATTTCCTCAGGCTGAAGCGGGTCGAGCACGAGCGCCATCGCCAGCGCGCCGAGGTCGAGGCCGTGGGCGTGCTCTACGAGATCGACCTGCCGCTGGCCGGCGACTTTCAGATATCGAACGCGCTGGTTTCGGCGGGGCTTGCCATTTCCACTGGAACACCTGTCGCCAAGGCCTTGATGGCATTGGAGAAACTGAAGGGTGCGCCGGGCCGGCTCGACCTTGTCGGCACCACGGCCAATGGCGCGCCGGTCTATGTCGACTATGCCCACAAGCCCGACGCGCTGGAAAACGTGCTGGCCTCGGTGCGCCCGTTCACCACCGGCCGCGTTATCGTCGTGTTCGGTTGCGGTGGTGATCGCGACCGCGGCAAGCGGCCGATCATGGGCGAGATCGCGACCCGGCTTGCCGATGTCGTCATCGTCACCGACGACAATCCGCGCTCGGAAGTGCCGGAGGCGATCCGCGCCGCCATTCTTGCCGCCGCGCCCGGTGCCATCGAGGTCGGCGACCGGCGGCAGGCGATCCACCAGGCGGTCGCCATGCTGCATGCCGGCGATACGTTGATCGTGGCCGGCAAAGGCCACGAGGAAGGCCAGACGATCGGCACCGAAACCTTGCATTTCTCCGATCACGAGGAAGTCCGCGCCGCATTGCGGGAGCGTGCCGCATGAGCTTGCTGTGGACCTCCGAGGCGCTGGTTGCCGCCATGGACGGGCGGCCGCTCGGGCCGATGCCGGAAGGTATATCCGGCATTTCGATCGACAGCCGCAGCCTGCGGCCCGGCGACGCCTTCTTCGCCATCAAGGGCGAGGCGATGGATGGCCATGACTTCGCCACCGCCGCCATCAAGGCCGGCGCCGGCGTGCTGGTGGTGGCGGAAGGCAAGCTGCCGTCGCTCGGCCGGCTGACGGCGCCGATCGTCGTCGTCGAGGACGTGCTGGCCGCGCTTGAAAAGCTCGGTGTCGCGGCGCGCGCCCGCTCGGAGGCCAAGATCATCGCGGTCACCGGTTCGGCCGGCAAGACCACCACCAAGGAAGCGCTGCGCCACGTGCTGTCGGCGGTCGGCAAGGTGCATGCCTCGGCGCAGTCGTTCAACAACCATTGGGGCGTGCCGCTGACGCTGGCGCGCATGCCGGTCGATTGCGACTATGCCGTGTTCGAGATCGGCATGAACCATCCCGACGAGATCCGGCCGCTGGTCAAAATGGTGAGGCCGCATGTCGCCATCGTCACCATGATCGCGGCGGCGCATCTCGGGTTCTTCCGCAATCTCGACGAGATCGCCAGGGCCAAGGCCGAGATTTTCGAAGGCCTGGAGCCCGAGGGCGCGGCCATCCTCAACCGCGACGATGCGCGCTGGAAGCTTCTGGACAAGATGGCGCACGCCGCTGGCGTCGAGCACGTATACGGTTTCGGCGAGAATGCGCGCTCGACCTTCAAGCTGGTCGAATGCGAACTCCACGCCGACCATTCCGATATCACCGCCAGGATCGGCGGCCATGAGGTGACGGCCCGCATCGGTGCGCCTGGCCGCCACATGGTGCAGAACGTGCTGGCTGTGCTGGGTGCGGCGCATCTGGTCGGTGCCGATCTCGACAGGGTGGCGCTGGCGCTGGCCGATCTTGCGGCCGAGCGCGGGCGCGGCAAGCGCCATGTGCTGCGTCATCCCGGTGGCTCGACTTCGAGCGATCCCGGAGGACCGATCACGCTGATCGACGAAAGCTACAACGCCAACCCGGCGTCGATGGGTGCCGCGATGGCGCTGCTCAACGCGACACCGGTTACGGGCGAGGGCCGCCGCATCGCGGTGCTCGGCGACATGCTGGAACTCGGCGACCATTCGGCCAGGCTGCATGCCGCCCTTGCCGACCTCATCGTCGGCACCGGGACGCAGACCGTCTTTCTCGGCGGCCCGGAAATGCGGGCGTTGGCCGAGAAGCTGCCGGCTGAGGTCAAGACGGAATACCGCGCCGGTGCCGAGGAGCTGAAGCCGGTGCTGCTTGCCGCGCTGAAGCCGGGCGACGTGGTGATGATCAAATCGTCGAAGGGCATCGGTTTTGCAAAACTGGTCGATGCGCTGCTGGGCAAGTTCCCGGCTGAAACAACAACCAAAAAGACCTAGGTCGGGGGACGATAAGCGCATGTTCACACTGCTCGTCGATTTTGCGGACAAGATCTCGGTCTTCAATGTCTTCCGTTACATCACCTTCCGCACCGGCGGGGCACTGATCACATCGGCGCTGATCGTCTTCATCTTCGGACCGACGATCATCAATTCGCTGCGGCTGCGGCAAGGCAAGGGCCAGCCGATCCGCGCCGATGGGCCGCAGACGCATTTCAAGAAGGCCGGCACGCCGACCATGGGCGGGCTGATGATCCTGTCCGGCATCATCGGTTCGTCGCTGCTGTGGGCGAACCTGTCGAGCATCTATGTCTGGGTGGTGCTGCTGGTGACGCTGGGCTTCGGCTCGATCGGCTTCTACGACGATTATCTGAAGGTGACCAAGCAGTCGCATCTCGGCTTTTCCGGCAAGGCGCGGCTGGCGCTCGAATTCGTCATTGCCGGCATCGCCGCGTGGGCGATCATGCATAACGGCCAGGCGCCGTTCTCGTCCTCGCTGACATTCCCCTTCGCCAAGGAATTCATCATCAATCTTGGCTGGTTCTTCATCCCGTTCTCCTGCTTCGTCATCGTCGGCGCCGGCAATGCGGTGAACCTGACCGACGGCCTCGACGGACTGGCGATCGTGCCGATCATGATCGCGGCGGCCTCCTTCGGCGTCATCGCCTACCTCTCCGGCAACGCCGTGTTCGCCGAATATCTGCAGATCCACTTTGTGCCCGGCACCGGTGAACTGGCGGTTGTGCTTGGCGCGGTCATCGGCGCCGGCCTCGGCTTCCTCTGGTTCAACGCGCCGCCGGCGGCGATCTTCATGGGCGATACCGGCTCGCTGGCCATGGGTGGCCTGATCGGCACGGTCGCCGTCGCCACCAAGCACGAGATCGTGCTGGTCATCGTCGGCGGATTGTTCGTCGTGGAAATCCTGTCTGTCATCATCCAGGTCGGCTATTTCAAGATGACGGGCAAGCGGGTGTTCCTGATGGCGCCGATCCACCATCATTTCGAAAAGCTCGGCTGGACGGAAAGCCAGGTGGTGATCCGCTTCTGGATCATCGCCGTCATCCTGGCGCTGGTCGGCCTGTCGACCCTGAAGCTGAGATAGGAGGCCTCTTGATCCCCGCCGCATCCTTCGCAGGCAAGCGCGTGTCGCTCTTCGGGCTCGGTGGCTCGGGGATCGCGACGGCGCGCGCGCTGATCGCCGGCGGGGCGGACGTGCTGGCCTGGGACGACAATCCCGACAGCGTTGCCAAGGCAGCGGCCACCGGCATCGCAACCGGCGATCTGCGTGGCGCCGACTGGGCGAAGTTCTCGGCTTTCGTGCTGTCGCCGGGCGTGCCGCTGACGCATCCCAAGCCGCATTGGACGGTGGAGCTGGCGCGCGGTTCCGGCGTCGAGATCATCGGCGACATCGAGCTGTTCTGCCGCGAGCGGACGCTCGCCGCGCCGGCCGCACCGTTCATCGCCATCACCGGCACCAACGGCAAGTCGACGACGACCGCACTGACCGCGCATATCGTGAAAGCGGCCGGGCGCGACACCCAGATGGGCGGCAATATCGGCCGCGCGGTGATGACGCTCGATCCGCCTGAACCCAATCGGCATTATGTCGTCGAATGCTCATCCTACCAGATCGACCTCGCGCCCTCGATCGACCCGACAGCCGGCATCCTGCTCAATTTGACGCCCGACCATCTCGATCGCCACGGCACCATGCAGCATTATGCCTCGATCAAGGAGCGGCTGGTGGCCGGCAGCGAGACGGCGATCATCGGCATCGACGATTCCTGGTGCGCGCAGATCGCCGAGCGGCTGGAGCGGGCGGGGCGGCATGTCATTCGCATTTCCAAGCGGCTGCCGCTCACCGACGGCTATTTCGCCGACGGCGGCAACCTGATGGAAGCGGTGCACGGCCGCTACAGCCGCGTCGCCTTCCTCGAAGGCATCGGCTCGCTGCGTGGCCAACACAATGCGCAAAACGCGCTGGCGGCGGTCGCTGCTTGCCTCAAGGTCGGGCTGGACCTCGGCGAGATCCAGTCGGGGCTGGAAAGCTTTCCCGGCCTCGCGCACCGCATGGAGCAGGTCGGCCGCAAGGACCATGTGCTGTTCGTCAACGATTCCAAGGCGACCAACGCCGATGCGGCGGCACCGGCACTGTCGAGCTTTCCGCGCATCTACTGGATCGCCGGCGGCCTGCCCAAGGAGGGCGGCATCGAGCCGTTGCGCGGCTTCTTCCCGCGCATCGCCAAGGCGTATCTGATCGGTGAGGCGGCGCCCGCCTTCTCGGCGACCCTGGGCGAGGCAGTGTCCTACGAAATATCGGGCACCTTGGCCGCGGCGGTCGAGCACGCCGCGCATGACGCGGCTCGAGACGATGGCGGCGAGGTGGTGGTGCTGCTGTCGCCGGCCTGCGCCAGTTTCGACCAGTTCAAGAATTTCGAAGTCCGCGGCGAAGCCTTCAGGCAAGCTGCGAATGCTATCGAGGGCGTGAAACCCATCGGAGGGGCACGATAATGCAGAGCCGTCTCGATAAAAGTCCGGTCGCGACCTGGTGGTGGACGATCGATCGCTGGTTCCTGGCGGCGTTCCTGTCGCTGATGGGGCTCGGCATCGTGCTGTCCTTCGCCGCCAGCCCGGCGGTGGCCGAACGCATCGGCCTCGACAGCTTCCACTTCGCCACCAGGCAGATCATCTTCACCGTGCCGGCGCTCGGCGTGATGCTGGCCGTCTCGTTTCTCGAATCCAGGCAGATCCGGCGCATGGCGCTGATCATGATGTGCATCATGCTGGTGCTGATGGTCGCGGTTCTCTACGTCGGCGTCGAGGTGAAGGGCGCGCGGCGCTGGGTATCGCTTGCCGGCCTGTCGATCCAGCCGTCGGAATTCCTCAAGCCCGCCTTCGTCATCATGTGCGCCTGGCTGTTCGCCGAACACAAGCGCCAGCCCGACATTCCGGGCAATCTGTTCGCCATGCTGCTGCTGGTGCTGGTGGTTTCGCTGCTGGTTGCTCAACCGGACCTCGGGCAGACGATGCTGACGACCGGCACCTGGGGCATCATGTTCTTCATGGCGGGGTTGCCATGGCTATGGATCGTTGCGCTGGGTGCGGCCGGCGTCGGCGGCGTCTTCGCTGCCTACACGGTGTTTCCGCACGTTGCCTTGCGCATCGACAAGTTCCTCACCGGCGAAGGCGACACGTTCCAGGTCGATATGGGCCGCGAAGCGCTGATCAATGGCGGCTGGTTCGGCGTCGGGCCGGGCGAGGGCACCGTCAAGCGGGTCATCCCGGACAGCCATGCCGACTTCGTCTTCTCGGTCGCCGGCGAGGAATTCGGGCTGATCATGTGCTTCTTCATCATGTCGATCTTCGCCTTCATCGTGCTGCGCGGCCTCAACACGGCGCTGAAGGAGCATGACGATTTCACCCGCTACGCGGTCGGTGGGCTGGTCACGGTGTTCGGCCTGCAGGCCGTCATCAACATGTGCGTCAACCTGCAGCTTGTGCCGGCCAAAGGCATGACGCTGCCTTTCATCTCCTATGGCGGCTCCTCGCAGATCGCCATCGCCATTTCGATGGGCATGGTGCTGGCGCTGACGCGCAAGCGGCCCGAAAAGCGCAAGCAGATGGGCTTTGCCCTGTCGCAACGCGCCCTGCCGGCGGAGTGATATGGCGAGAGGCGTCATCCTTCTCGCGGCGGGCGGAACCGGCGGGCATCTGTTTCCCGCCGAGGCGCTGGCGCACGAGCTGAACGAGCGCGGCTGGACGGTGCATCTGGCCACCGACGACCGCGCCGAGCGGTTCGCCGCCCATTTCCCGGCGGCCGCCATCCATCCGACCCAGTCGGCGACGATGGGCTCGAAGAATCCCGTCGCCCTGCTTGGCGCTTTCTGGAAAATCTGGCGCGGCGTGCGCCAGGCTTCCGCTATCATCGCCAGGATCAAGCCGGATGCCGTCGTCGGCTTCGGCGGCTATCCGACCTTGCCGCCGCTCTATGCGGCGACGCGGCGCAAGGTGCCGACGCTGATCCATGAGCAGAACGCAGTGATGGGGCGCGCCAACCGGGCGCTGGCCGGCCGTGTCGATGCGATCGCCGGCGGCTTCCTGCCACAGGACACCAGTGCGATCGGCGCCAAGACGGTGACGACAGGCAATCCGGTCAGGCCTCCCGTGCTGGAAGCGGCCAAGACGCCTTATGCGGCATCAACCGGGGATCAGCCGTTCAGGCTGCTGGTGTTCGGTGGCAGCCAGGGTGCCCAGTTCTTCTCGGACGCGGTGCCGGCGGCTATCGCCCTGCTCTCCGAAGCGCAACGCAAACGGCTGATGATCACGCAGCAGGCCCGCGCCGATGACGTGGCGCGCGTGAAGGCGGCCTACGCAACCCTTGGTGTCGCCGTCGAAGTTTCGCCCTTCTTCACCGACATGGCGCAGCGCATGGCGGCGGCGCATCTGGTCATCTCGCGCTCCGGCGCCTCGACCGTTTCGGAGATCGCCGTCATCGGCCGGCCGGCGCTGCTGGTGCCTTATCCCTATGCGCTCGACCACGACCAGGCAGCGAACGCGGCGGCCCTTGCCGCCGCCGGCGGTGGCGAAGTGCACCCGCAATCCTCGCTTTCGCCAGAGCGCATCGCAGCGCTTCTCGGCGGGTTGATGGACGACCCCGAGCGGCTGGCGGCGATGGCGGCGGGAGCCAAATCGGCCGGCCGGCCCGACGCGACACAGTTGCTCGCCGATCTCACAGAGGCTATTGCGTCCCAAAAAACCGTTTCAGACTTCAGGAAGGGGACGCACGCATGAAGATGCCGCAGACCATCGGCCTTGTGCATTTCATCGGTATTGGCGGCATCGGCATGAGCGGCATCGCCGAGGTGCTGCACAATCTCGGCTACAAGGTGCAAGGGTCCGACCAGGCCGACAGCGCCAATGTGCAGCGGCTGCGCGACAAGGGCATCGAATGCTTCGTCGGCCACACGGCCGAAAATCTCGGCGATGCCGAGGTTGTCGTCGTCTCGACGGCGATCAAGAAAACCAACCCCGAACTGAAAGCCGCGCGTGAAAAACTGCTGCCGATCGTGCGCCGTGCCGAGATGCTGGCCGAACTGATGCGCTTTCGCCAGGCGGTGGCGATCGGCGGCACGCATGGCAAGACGACGACGACCTCGATGGTGGCGACCTTGCTCGAAGCCGGCGGGCTCGATCCGACCGTCATCAATGGCGGCATCATCAACGCCTATGGCACCAACGCCCGCATGGGTGACGGCGAATGGATGGTCGTCGAGGCCGACGAGAGCGACGGCACCTTCCTCAAGCTGCCGGCCGAGATCGCCGTCGTGACCAACATCGATCCCGAGCATCTCGATCACTATGGCAGCTTCGACAAGGTGCGCGAGGCGTTCCGCCAGTTCGTCGAGAACGTGCCGTTTTACGGCTTCGGCGTGATGTGCACCGACCATCCCGAGGTGCAGGCGCTGGTCGGCCGCATCGAGGACCGCCGCGTCATCACCTATGGCGAGAATGCGCAGGCCGACGTGCGGTTTACCAACCACCGCATGGCGGGTGCCATTTCGGAATTCGACGTGGTGATTCGCAACCGCAAGAGCGGTGGCCAGACGACGATCGCCGGCCTGCGTCTGCCGATGCCCGGCCGTCACAACGTCTCCAACGCGACAGCGGCGATCGCGGTGGCACATGAGCTCGGCTTGTCCGCCGAGGCGATCAAGAAGGGCCTGTCGTCCTTCGCCGGCGTCAAGCGCCGCTTCACCCATACAGGTTCCTGGAACGGCGTCGATATATTCGACGACTATGGCCATCATCCGGTCGAGATCTCGGCGGTGCTGAAGGCGGCGCGCAGCGCCACCAAGGGCCGCGTCATCGCCATTGCCCAGCCGCACCGCTTCACCCGGCTGCATGATCTGTTCAACGAGTTTTCCACCTGCTTCAACGATGCCGACACAGTGGTGGTGGCGCCGGTCTACGCGGCCGGCGAAGAGCCGATCGAAGGCGTGACATCCGATGCGCTGGTGTCGCGCATCCGCGCCGGCGGCCATCGCGACGCGCGCTACGTCGAGGGTCCGGCCGCAATCGCGCCAATCATCCGCGATCTGGCCAAGCCCGGCGACTTCGTCGTCTTCCTCGGCGCCGGCAACATCACCCAATGGGCCTATGCGCTGCCCAAGGAGCTTGGCGGGACGGTCTCATGATGCACGGCCAGGCCCTGATCGACAGACTTGGCGACCGGCTTGCCGGCCTGCGTGGCCGCCTCACGCCGAATGCCGAGATGGACAAGATCACCTGGTTTCGCGCCGGGGGGCAGGCCGAAGTGCTGTTCCAGCCGGCCGATGAGGATGACCTTGCCGCGTTCCTCAAAGCCGTTCCCGAAGACATCCCGCTGACCGTCGTCGGCGTCGGCTCGAACCTTCTGGTCCGGGACGGCGGCATTCCGGGTTTTGTTATCCGGCTTTCTGCCAAGGGGTTTGGCGAGGCCGAAATCATTTCGCCGACCACGATCAGGGCGGGTGCGGCCACGCCCGACAAGCGCGTCGCGGCGGTGGCGCTCGAAGCCGGTATTGGCGGCTTCCATTTCTATCACGGCATTCCAGGCGCCATCGGCGGTGCGCTGCGGATGAATGCCGGCGCCAATGGCGTCGAGACGCGCGAGCGCGTCGTCGAGGTGCGTGCGCTCGACCGCAAAGGCAATGTGCAAACGCTGAGCAATGCCGAGATGGGCTATGCCTATCGCCATTCGGCTGCGCCGTCCGGACTGATCTTCACCTCGGTGGTGTTCGAAGGCTTCGCCGAGGACAAGGCGGCGATCAAGGCGGCGATGGAGGCGGTGCAGAACCACCGCGAGACCGTGCAGCCGATCCGCGAGAAGACCGGCGGCTCGACCTTCAAGAATCCGGAAGGCACGTCGGCCTGGAAGGAGATCGACAAGGCCGGCTGCCGCGGCCTGATGATCGGCGGTGCGCAGATGTCACCGATGCACTGCAACTTCATGATCAACACCGGAACCGCGACCGGTTACGATCTCGAATATCTCGGCGAGACGGTGCGCACGCGGGTGCTGGAGAATTCGGGCATCCGGCTGCAGTGGGAAATCAAGCGCATCGGCAATTTCCGGCCGGGGCATGCCGTGCAGGAGTTTCTCGGGCAGCTGCTTTAGCTCCTGTTGAAGTTCGCGTGATGCATGAACTTCAACGAGGCCGAAAATGGCCCGTGACCGTTGCTGCGAAGACTCAACGACACGATTTTCGCATCCATTTTCTCAGAAAGTGAATCCCTCGGAATCGTAAGCACTTGCCAGTGAATCAACTCTCTGATTCTCTGCTCCAAAGCGTTTCCTGATTTGAGTCGTTCGACGCGTTTTCAGCGTTTTCCGTCTGGGGGGCAGCCTGCCGGGAGACTCGGACTCGATGTTGCGGAAAGTCTGGTTTTTGGTCCGCCATGAGAGGGGATGACGGGGAATGAAAAGCAAGCATGTGGCCGTCCTGCTGGGAGGTTTCTCGTCCGAGCGGCCCGTGTCTCTGTCCTCGGGAAAGGCTTGTGCCGATGAGCTCGAGAAGGAAGGCTACCGGGTCACGCGCGTCGATGTCGGGCGCGATGTCGGCTCGGTGCTTGCCGAGCTCCGGCCCGATGTCGCCTTCAATGCGCTGCATGGCCCGTTTGGCGAGGACGGCACCATCCAGGGCGTCCTCGAATATCTCGGTGTTCCCTACACGCATTCCGGCGTGCTCGCCTCGGCGCTGGCCATGAACAAGGAACAGGCCAAGCGGGTTGCCAGGTCGGTCGGTGTCCCTGTCGCCGAATCGAAGGTCGCCAGTCGCTTCGCCATCCAGAACAAGCACCCGATGAAGCCGCCCTATGTGGTCAAGCCGGTCAATGAGGGGTCGAGCTTCGGTGTCGTCATCGTGCATGAGGGGCAGTCGCATCCGCCGCAGGTCATCGGCTCGTCGGAGTGGAAATATGGCGATACCGTCATGGTCGAGCGCTACATCCATGGCCGCGAGCTGACCTGCGCGGTGATGGGCGATGTGGCGCTGGGAGTCTGCGAGATCATCCCGACCGGCCATTCCTTCTACGACTATGATTCAAAATATGTCGCCGGGGGATCAAAGCACGAATGCCCCGCAAAAGTTTCACCGAATATTTACCAAAAAATACAAACACTGGCGCTCAAGGCTCACCAAGCGATCGGCTGTCGGGGCGTTTCCCGGTCGGACTTCCGTTATGACGATCGGCATTCCGAAAACGGCGAGGTTGTCTGGCTCGAGGTCAACACCCAGCCGGGTATGACGCCGACGTCCTTGGTGCCTGAAATCGCCGCCCAAGCCGGGCATTCGTTTGGCGATTTGTTGAGTTGGATGGTGGAGGACGCTTCGTGTCTGCGTTGAAATGGGGACAAGGCAAAGGGAAGGGCGCGGCCGGGCCGGCGCTGTTCGGCCTGCCGTTGTCATCAGGCCATTTCGTGCTGCCGCGCGTGCTTCGCCGCCCGGTGCGCATTCTGGCGCGCCTGGGCGTGGGAGAATTCCAGGCGCCGCGCTTCTCCGCGGCCATGATGTCTGCCGCACTGATTGCCTCGAGCAGTGCCTATGGCGCCTATCTCGGCGGCCATGTCGATGGCATCGTTCAAAGCATCACTGCCCGCACCGGCTTCGCCGTCGATCAGGTCAAGGTGGTCGGCAATCGCCAGACTTCCGAGATCGACATCCTCGACAGGCTCGAACTCGACGGCTGGACCTCGCTCATCGGTTTCGACGCCGAGGCCGCGCGGGAGCGCATTGCCACCTTGCCGTGGATCGAAGTCGCGGCGGTGCGCAAGGTCTATCCGCACACGCTGGAAGTGCGTGTCGAGGAGCGCGCCCCCTTTGCGCTGTGGCAGCAAGGCGATGATCTCTCTGTCATCGAGAAGGATGGCGCCGTGATCGCGCCGTTCTCGGGCGGAAAGCAGGTGCTGCTGCCGCTGCTGATCGGCGTCGGCGCACCGGCCAAGGCGCCGGACTTCCTGGCCAAGATCGAAAAATACCCCGATCTGGCGACCCGGATCAAAGGCTACATCCGTGTCGGCGAGCGGCGCTGGGACCTCAAGCTGGACAACGGCATCACCGTCAAGCTTCCCGAGGAAGGCGAGGATCAGGCGATCGCCGAACTCGTCAAGATGGACGAGGACAAGGGGCTGTTGTCGCGCGACATCGCTGCCGTCGACATGCGTCTGACCGACAGGCTGGTCGTGCAGCTGACGCCGGAGGCGGCGACGCAGCGCGAAGCCGCCCTCAACGAAAAACCCAAAAGCCTGAAGCGCAAGCCGGAGACGAAGATATGAGCTGGCTTGGCGGTCATGGCGATGCCGCGTCGCGCCGGTCCGGCACCCTGACGGTGCTGGATGTCGGTTCGAGCAAGGTCTGCTGCATGGTGGCCAAGTTGAAGCCGAGCGATGACGGCAAGCTGTTGCGCGGCCGTTCGCACCGGATACAGGTGATCGGCATCGGCCACCAGAAGTCGCAAGGCGTGAAGTCAGGTGTCGTCGTCGATCTCGATCGTGCCGAACATGCCATCCGTCTCGCCGTCGACGCGGCCGAGCGCATGGCCGGGCTGACGGTCGATTCGCTCATCGTCAACATGACTGCCGGCCGGCTGAAGAGCGAAGCGTTCTCGGCCACCATCAACCTTGGCGGCCACGAGGCCGACGAGGCGGATATCAAGCGCGTGCTCGGCGCCGGCGCCAAGCAGGCGCTGAAGGCCGAGCGTGAGGTGATTCATTCGCTGCCGGTCGGCTTCTCGCTCGATGCGGAGCGCGGCGTACGCGATCCGCGCGGCATGGTCGGCGACGCACTCGGCGTCGACATGCATGTGCTGACGGGCGATGCCGCACCAATGCGCAACCTCGAGCTTTCCATCAACCGCTCGCATCTGTCGGTCGAGCGCATGGTGGCGACGCCCTATGCCAGCGGACTGGCGGCGCTGGTCGACGATGAGCTGGAAATGGGCGCCGCCTGCATCGACATGGGCGGCGGCACGACGACGATCTCGGTGTTTTCGGAAGGCAAATTCGTCCATGGCGACGCCATCGCCATCGGCGGCAACCATGTCACGCTGGATATGGCCAAGGGACTTTCGACCTCGCTCGACGCCGCCGAGCGGCTGAAGGTGATGCATGGCTCGGCGCTGCCGGGCAGCGCCGACGACCGCGACCTGGTCTCGATCCAGCCGATCGGCGACGATGGCGACGTACCGCTGCAGATTCCGCGTTCGGTGATGACGCGCATCGTGCGCGCCCGCATCGACGAGACGCTCGAACTGCTGCGCGACCGGCTGAACAAGTCCGGCTACGGCAATGCGGTGGGCAAGCGCGTCGTCTTGACCGGCGGCGCCAGCCAGCTTGCCGGCCTGCCTGAGGCGGCGCGCCGGATTCTGGGACGCAATGTGCGCATCGGCCGCCCGCTCGGCGTGGCCGGCCTGCCGGAAGCGGCAAAGGGACCGGCCTTCTCGGCCGCGGTGGGGCTTCTGATCTATCCGCAGATGGCGAGTTTCGAGAGCCATCCGGCGAAAGGAATTTCTGGTCTCAGAATGACCGGGACGGGCGGGAAACTGCATCGCATGAGTCAGTGGTTGAGAGACAGTTTCTAATTGACGGGGACAGCCCCATAGGCGGCCGCGGCGGCGAAGCGGCGTGAAAGGCAAAGGACGGAGACAATGACCATCAATCTGCAAAAGCCGGACATCACCGAGCTTAAGCCGCGCATCACCGTGTTCGGTGTCGGCGGCGGCGGCGGCAATGCCGTCAACAACATGATCACCGCCGGTCTGCGCGGTGTCGAATTCGTGGTGGCCAACACCGACGCGCAGGCGCTGACCATGTCGAAGGCCGATCGGCTGATCCAGCTCGGCGCGCATGTCACCGAGGGCCTCGGCGCCGGATCGCAGCCGGAAGTCGGTCGCGCGGCGGCGGAAGAATGCATCGACGAGATCATCGATCATCTGTCCAATACCCATATGTGCTTCGTCACAGCAGGCATGGGCGGCGGCACCGGCACGGGGGCTGCTCCGGTCGTGGCGCGTGCCGCCCGCGAAAAGGGCATCCTCACCGTCGGCGTCGTCACCAAGCCGTTCCATTTCGAAGGCCAGCGCCGCATGAAGACGGCGGATTTTGGCATCGAGGAGCTACAGAAATGCGTCGATACGCTGATCGTCATCCCCAACCAGAACCTGTTCCGGCTGGCCAATGACAAGACCACCTTCGCCGACGCCTTCGCCATGGCCGACCAGGTGCTCTATTCCGGTGTCGCCTGCATCACCGACCTGATGGTCAAGGAAGGCCTGATCAATCTCGATTTCGCCGACGTCCGTTCGGTCATGCGCGAGATGGGCAAGGCGATGATGGGCACCGGCGAGGCTTCGGGCGAGGGCCGCGCGATGGCCGCCGCCGAAGCGGCGATTGCCAACCCGCTGCTCGACGAGACCTCGATGAAGGGCGCCAAGGGCCTGCTGATCTCGATCACCGGCGGCCGCGACCTGACGCTGTTCGAAGTCGACGAAGCGGCGACCCGCATCCGCGAGGAAGTCGACCAGGACGCCAACATCATCCTGGGCGCCACCTTCGACGAAGAACTCGAAGGCGTCATCCGCGTCTCGGTGGTTGCCACCGGCATCGACAAGTCGGCGGCTGAGATCGCCGCAGCGCCGATCTCGATCCGCACGGCGCCGCCGAAGCCGGTCGGCCGTCCGGCCGTTGCCGCGGTGGAAAGCCGCCCGGCGCCGGTGCAGCAGGCCGCTTACGAACCGCGCTCCATCGACCCGGTCGCCGAAGCCATCCAGCTGGCCGAAGCAAATGCCGCGGCGATGGCGCAGGCTCGCCCAGTGCCGGTCGCCCATGCGGATGATTTCCGCCCGCAGAGCAAGATCTTCCAGGCGCCGCCAGCACAGCCGATGCCGCAGCCAGTCGTCCAGCAGATGCAGCCGGCTCCCCAGCCGCGCGAAATGCTGCAGCGCGAAGTCCCGCAGTCGGCCATGGCGCCGCAGAGGATGCCGCGCGTCGAGGACTTTCCGCCGGTCGTCAAGGCCGAGGTGGATGCCAAGAGCCGCCCGGCCGACCACGAGAACAACAGCGGACCGATGGGCCTGCTGAAGCGGCTGACCAACGGCCTGACGCGTCGCGAGGAAGAGCCTGCACGGCTCCAGCCGGCGCAGCCGCGCGAACCCAAGCTGCGCCAGGCTGCTCCTGAAGTGCGCCGTCTTGCCAGCCAGGACGCGCAGCTCTACGCGCCGCGCCGTGGTCAACTCGACGAACAGGGCCGCCTGACACCGCAGGTGAGGGCGACTCAGGACGACGATCAGCTGGAGATTCCGGCGTTCCTGCGCCGCCAGGCCAACTGAACGGTAAACGAGCCTTAACAATTGTTAACAGGCAGGCAAGGGATTGCTTGCCTGTTAACGTTTTAAATGATGTGATTTCAAATACTTACCAGGATGTACAGGATACGGTTCGCGGTTACAAAGAGTAAG
Organism: Mesorhizobium calcicola; assembly: GCF_042682105.1. Taxonomy (NCBI): domain Bacteria; kingdom Pseudomonadati; phylum Pseudomonadota; class Alphaproteobacteria; order Hyphomicrobiales; family Phyllobacteriaceae; genus Mesorhizobium; species Mesorhizobium calcicola. The sequence goes on along the minus strand of NZ_JBHUGY010000032.1, from coordinate 100,655 downwards.
AAACCGTGATTTGGAGTCTCCCTCCCGCGACATTATCTTCGCTGCCTACCATAGTCGGTTTGCCGGGATTTCGGGGGAAGTCGCCCCGCCTGCCGATTTTAACAAGAGCCGCGCCCTCGGGCTGGAAAGCGGACCTAGGCATTACGGGCTTATGGGGATTGTCTTGCACGACTATCAGACGACATTGAAGACGCGCGCGTCGCTTACCGGCATCGGCGTCCACAGCGGCAAGGAAGTCTCCATCAGCTTCATGCCGGCGGATGCCGATACCGGCATCGTATTCCAGCTTTTCAACGGCGCAGAGCTGGGCCGCGAGTTCCGCGCCCTGGTTTCCGAAGTCGGCGCGACCGACCTGTGCACCATGCTTGGCGATCCCGCGGGCGAGCACATCGCCACGGTCGAGCACATCATGGCAGCGCTGTTCGGGCTCGGCATCGACAATGTCGCCATCGAGATCGACGGCTCCGAGGTTCCCATCTTCGACGGCAGCGCCATGCCGTTCGTCGAAGCCATCGACCAGGCGGGCGTTGAGACGCTGTCGGTCAAGCGGCGCTATATCAGGGTCATCAAGCCGGTTCGTATCGAGAACGGCGCCTCGTGGGCGGAGTTCAAGCCCTATGACGGCACCCGTTTCGAGGTCGAGATCGACTTCGAAAGCCCGGCGATCGGCCGTCAGCTGTTCGCCTCGGACATCAATGCCGATATTTTCCGCCGCGACATCGCGCGCGCCCGCACCTTCGGCTTCATGAAGGATGTCGAGCGGCTGTGGGCCGCCGGCTACGCGCTCGGCTCCTCGCTGGAGAATTCGCTGGTGATCGGTGACGACAACCGCGTCATCAACATGGGCGGCCTGCGCTATCCCAACGAGTTCGTGCGCCACAAGACGCTGGACGCCATGGGCGACCTGGCGCTGGCTGGCGCCCGTTTCATCGGCTGCTTCCGCTCCTATCGTGGCGGCCACAGGATGAATGCCGCCGCACTGCGCCGCCTGCTGTCCGATCGCACGGCGTTCGAGATCGTCGAGACGACGCGCCGCGAGCGTGGCCGCAGCGCCGAGATGAACGCCGTCAACGCGCCGCTTTATGCGCCCTGGATGATCTGAATCTCTTAACTTTTTTCGGATCCCATGGCAGCTGCAAGTGTTGCATGAATGCATCACCTATTGGTGAAATTGCACGGATGTTCAAGCAGCGTCCGACCGCCACAAAAATGCGCGATTGGCCGGCGATAGCGTTGCCGGGCAAGGCCGTTATGGTTTATGGCTGCTGCCGTCGAATAGTGCATGTCGCTCAAAATTGGGGACCAAGTTTGGGACAACAGCATGCAAAGCGCATTGAAATAACGCCGAAAGGGCGGAATCCAATCATGTTCTTCAAGCGAGTTGGTCAATCGAAAGCGCCGCAGCGGGCTGTTTTCCTGGCGCTTTCGGTGGTTGTTCCATCGCTCTTCCTGTCGGCCTGCATGTCGTCGGAGAAAGATATCGACCTGTCGACCTATGTCGACCAGACCGAGCCGGCCGATGTTCTCTACAATCAGGGCCTTGCCAATCTGAATGCTGGACGCCTGCAAGAGGCGAGCCGCAAATTCGATGCCGTCGACCGCCAGCACCCCTATTCGGAATTCGCCCGCAAATCGATGGTGATGGGCGCTTTCGCCGACTACCGCCAGGGCCATTACGACGAGGCGATCGGCTCGGCCAAGCGCTACCTCACGCTCTATCCGTCGACCGATGACGCCGCCTACGCGCAGTACATCATCGGCTTGAGCTACTACCGCCAGATCAAGGACGTGACGCAGGACCAGAAGGAAGCGCGCCAGACCGTTCAGACGATGCAGGACCTGGTGACGCGCTGGCCGACATCGGCATATGTCGAGGACGCCAAGGAAAAGATCCGCTTCGCCAACGATCAGCTGGCCGGCAAGGAGATGCAGATCGGCCGCTACTATCTCGAGCGCCGCGAATACATCGCCGCCGTCAAGCGCTTCCGCACCGTGGTGGAGACTTATTCCAACACGCGCCATGTCGAGGAGGCCCTGGCCCGGCTGACCGAAAGCTATTATGCGATGGGCCTGACCTCGGAGGCGCAGACCGCCGCCGCCGTGCTCGGCACCAACTACCCCGACAGCCCGTGGTACAAGGATTCCTACAAGCTGCTGCAGAGCAATGGGCTTGCGCCGCGCGAGAATGCCGGGTCGTGGATATCCAAGGCCGGGAAGATGATCACCGGCGCCTGACCCCAGAGCATTGGACCGAAGCGTGAGCAACGCTTTTTCGGATTGATCCGGTGCTCAAACAAAAAGATAGTGCGGCGCCGCGACTCCAATGATCGCGTGCCGCTCTAGATCCGGGTTCTGATGCTTTCCAGACTGTCGATCCGCGATATCGTCCTGATCGAGAAGCTGGATATCGACTTCCAGCCCGGTCTTTCCGTGCTGACCGGCGAAACCGGTGCCGGCAAATCCATCCTGCTCGATGCCTTGTCGCTGGCGCTCGGTGCGCGGGGCGATGCGTCGCTGGTGCGCCATGGCGCGGCGCAGGGCCAGGTCATCGCCGTCTTCGACGTGCCACGCAACCATCCGGCCCGCGCGCTGCTTGCCGAAAATGCCATAGACGATGACGGCGACATCATCCTGCGCCGCCTGCAGACGGCCGACGGCCGCACCCGTGTCTTCGTCAATGATCAGCCCTCAAGCGTCACACTGATGCGCGATGTCGGGCGCGCGCTGGTCGAGATCCATGGCCAGCACGATGAACGGGCTCTGGTCGATCCCGGCGCCCATCGCGAGGTGCTCGACGCTTTCGGCGGCCATCTCGGCGCCGTTCGCTCGACGAGCGAAGCATGGCGGCACTGGCGCGGCTGCGAGCAGGAGCTGTCGCGTCACCGTGCCAAGGTGGCGGCGGCCGCCCGCGAGGCCGATTATCTGCGTGCGGCGGTGGCGGAGCTGACGAAGCTCGATCCGCAGCCGGGCGAAGAGACCGATCTCGCCGAGCTGCGCGCATCGATGATGCGGGCGGAGAAGATCGCTTCCGAAATCCATGATGCGCAGGACGTGCTGTCCGGTCCGTCCTCACCCTTGCCGCAACTGGCGAGCCTGCTCCGACGGCTGCAACGCAAGGTGACCGAAGCGCCGGGGCTGCTCGACGAGGTGGTCAAGTCGCTCGACGAGGCGATGCTGTCGCTCGACGCGGCGCAGTCGGGCGTCGAAGCCGCGCTTCGCGCCACCGAGTATGATCCGCAGCGGCTGGAGAAGGCCGAGGAGCGGCTGTTTTCGTTGCGCGCCGCCTCGCGCAAGCACAGCGTGGCCGTCGACGACCTGGCGCAACTGCGCGACACGATGTCGGCCGATCTCGCCGATCTCGATGCCGGCGAGGAACGCCTGCATGGGCTGGAAAAGCAGGCTGCCGCGGCGCGCGAGACCTATGACATCGCCGCCGCGCAGCTGTCCTCGCTGCGACATGCGGCGGCGGTCGGCCTGACCAAGGCCGTCATGGCCGAATTGCCGGCGCTGAAGCTCGAACGCGCCGCCTTCATCGTCGAGATGAGGAGCGAGGCCGAGAGCCGCATGGAAGAGGGCATCGACCAGATCGAATTCTGGGTGCGGACCAATCCAGGCACACGGCCCGGGCCGATGATGAAGGTGGCTTCCGGCGGCGAGCTTTCGCGCTTCCTTTTGGCGCTGAAAGTGGCGCTGGCCGACCGTGGCTCGGCGCCGACGCTGGTTTTTGATGAAATCGATACCGGCGTGGGAGGCGCCGTGGCGGACGCCATCGGCCAGCGGCTGGCGCGATTGTCGAAGCGCGTCCAGGTTTTGTCGGTCACGCACGCACCTCAGGTGGCGGCGCGCGCGGCGACACATTTCCTGATCTCCAAATCGGGCAGCACCGACCGGGTCGCGACCGGCATTGCCGAGATGGACCGGCCGGCGCGGCAGGAAGAGATCGCCCGCATGCTGGCCGGTGCCACCATCACCGACGAGGCGCGCGCCGCCGCCGAGCGGCTGCTGCGCGAGAACACCACGGCAGCGTAAGAACAACCGGCGTCATGGATCGAGTCAGGACATGGCTCGATCCTGCTGTTCGGGAATGATTTTCCCAAAATCCTCATCTATTGTTACGCGCAACCAAAGCGTGTCGCGCTTTGGTTGTTGTTTTTGTGCCTGTCGTTGTCCCAAAACCGCACCACACTTTTGGGCGACATGCATTGTTCAGGGAAGAAAAGCATGGCCGAAAAACCTGTCGATTCGCTCAGCGAAAGTGAGGCTGAAGCAGAGCTCAAACAGTTGGCCGAGGAGATAGCCGGTCATGACCGGCGTTATCATACAGAAGACGCACCGACGATCACCGACGCGGAATATGATGCGCTGACACGGCGCAATCTTGCCATCGAGCAGCGCTTTCCGGCGCTGGTGCGCGAGGATTCGCCGTCGCGCAGGGTTGGTGCGGCGCCGGCGGAAGGCTTCGCCAAGGTGCGTCACGCAGTGCCGATGCTCAGCCTCGCCAAGGCCTATACCGACGAGGATGTCGCGGATTTCATCGAACGCGGCCGGCGGTTCTTCGATCGCGACAAGGATCTCGACATCGCCTTCACGGCCGAGCCGAAGATCGACGGACTGTCGGCTTCGCTGCGTTATGAGGGCGGCGTGTTCGTGCAGGGCGCAACGCGTGGCGACGGTGCCGTCGGCGAGGACATCACCGCCAACCTCCGCACGATCGCCGACATTCCCGCGAAGCTGAAGGGCTCGGGCTGGCCTGATATCATCGAGATACGCGGCGAGGTCTACATGACCTACGCCGAATTCGAGGCGCTCAAGCAACGCTCGGCGGCGGTTGGCGGCCAGTACTACGTCAATCCGCGCAACACGGCGGCCGGTTCCCTGCGCCAGAAGGATGCATCCGTCACCGCCAGCCGCAACCTCAAATTCTTCGCCTATGCCTGGGGCTATACGTCGGAGGATCCCGCTCCAACCCAGTACGGCGCCGTGCAGAAGTTCAAGGATTGGGGTTTCTCGATCAGCCCCCTGATGGTGCGGGCGAAGTCCGCCGAGGACCTGATCGCGCATTATCATCGGATCGAGGAGCAGCGCTCATCGCTTGGCTATGACATTGACGGCGTGGTCTACAAGGTCGACCAGTTGGAGCTGCAGCGCCGATGGGGGTTCGTCACCGGTGAACCGCGCTGGGCGGTTGCGCATAAATTCCCCGCCGAACAGGCGATGACGACCGTACAGAAGATCGACATCCAGGTCGGCCGCACCGGTACGCTGGCGCCGGTAGCGCGCCTGGCGCCGGTTACGGTTGGTGGCGTCGTGGTCGAAAATGTCACGCTGCACAATGAGGACTACATCAAGGGTCTGGACAGCACGGGCCAGCCGATCCGTGACGGCATCGACGTGCGCATCGGCGACACGGTGGTGATCCAGCGGGCAGGGGATGTCATCCCGCAGATCGTCAGCGTCGTCATCGACAAGCGTCCGCCGGATGCCGTTCCCTACGAATTCCCGCACACCTGTCCGATCTGCGGCTCGCCGGCGACGCGCGAGATCAACGAGAAGACCGGCAAGGAAGATTCCCGCCGGCGCTGCACCGGCGAACTGATCTGTCCCGCGCAGGCCGTGGAAGGATTGCGGCACTTCGTGTCCCGCGGCGCCTTGGACATCGAAGGCCTCGGCGCCGAGAACATCGACACCTTCTTCAATGCGGGATTGATCAAGACAGCCGCCGATATCTTCACGCTCAGGGACCGCCGCCCCGCCGTCACCAAGGCGCTGGCCGAGCGGCGCGAGGAGCAGGCCAGGCAGCGCGAGGCGGCATCGGGCAAGACGCGCAAGAATGTGCGCAGTGTCGAGGACCGCAATTACGAAGGCCTGGACAAGCTGTTTGCTGCCATCGATTCGCGGCGGGAACCGGAGCTCGACCGCTTCATCTTCGCGCTCGGCATCCGCCATATCGGCGAAACGACGGCCGCGGTGCTTGCCAAGACCTTCTCCACCATCGAGGAGTTGATCCGCGTCGGCAAGGAAACGGCGGCGGCCGCCGATCCACACACAGTTTTCCCGTCCGTCAATGGCATCGGCGACACGGTGATCGACGCGCTTCGCGATTTCTTCGGCAATGAGCGCAATGACGACGTGCTCGACGCGCTGCTCAAACAGGTAAAGCCGAAGCCGTATGTCGTGACCATCTCGGCCGACAGCGCGGTGGCCGGCAAGACAATCGTGTTCACAGGCACGCTGGAAAAGATGACGCGTCCGGAAGCCAAGGCAATGGCGGAACGTCTCGGTGCGAAGGTCGCGGGCTCGGTCTCGGCGAAGACCGACCTGGTGGTCGCCGGGCCGGGTGCCGGCTCCAAGCTGAAGCTCGCCAGCGAACTCGGAGTCGAGGTGATCGACGAGGACGCCTGGCTGGCGCGGATCGGCAAGGCGTGATGGAAGGAGCATTCAAGGGTTTCGGGCAGAAGGCCATTCCGTTCCTGAAGGCGCTGGATTTCCATCAGAGCCGGGAGTGGTTCCTGGAGAACCGCGACCTGTTCGAAAAGGAGTTGCGGGATCCCTTCGGCGATCTGGTCGAAACGCTTACGCAGCGTTTTGCGGAGGCAGGGCTTGGCCTGCGCGGCGATCGCAAGAAATCGCTGTTCCGCATCAATCGCGACGTGCGCTTCGCCAAGGACAAGCGGCCTTACAACCGGCATCTGTCGGCGATCCTGTCGCCCGACGGCACCAAGATGGAGCAGGGCGTGTTCTACGTGCACATCGGGCTAGAGGGTTGCTTTGCCGGCGTCGCCTGGTGGCAGCCCGAGGCAGCGCTGCTGCTGGCGATGCGCCGGGCCATCGCGACGCAGCCTGAGAAGTTTCGCGCCATGGTGAAGGCGCTGAAGAAAAACGGCCTCGAACTCGACACCGAAGGCTGCATGAAGCGCACGCCGCGCGGCTTCGAGCATGTCGCCGACGCGGACCTGGTCAGCGCCATCCGCAACCGGTATTTCGCCGTCCGGCACGCGATCGATCCGGCCGGGATTCATGGTCCGGCGCTGGTCGACGATCTCGTCGATTTCACCTTGCGCGCGAAGCCGCTACTCGACTGGGGCAGGGCGATCCAGGGCAAAGCTCTCGCCGGCTAGCCCTAGCAAGGCGATCCGGCGATCATTTTCGCTGATCGTTTGGCTCAAGCGAATTCGTGTGACAAGGCAGGCCACGCCGCCTACATCCGCCATTCCCGAGGAGTGGTCGATGGCGACGGACGTAATTTCAGAAAGCAGTGTGAAAAGCGATTTCTGGCAAGGCGTGCGGCTCTCGATGCCGGTCGTGGTGGCGTCGGCGCCGTTCGCGGTGCTGTTCGGCGCGCTCGCCGTCGACAATGGCTTCTCGGTGTTCGAAGCCTTCCTGATGAGTGCGCTGGTCTATGGCGGCGCTAGCCAGATGGTCGGCATCCAGCTGTTCGGCCAGCATGTCGCGCCGTGGCTGATCGTGCTGTCGATCTTCGCCGTCAACTTCCGCCATGTGCTCTATTCCGCCGGCATCGGCCGGCGCATCGAGCACTGGCCTCTCGTCCAGCAGGCGCTCGGCTATTTCATCCTCACCGATCCGCAGTTCGCCGTGGCCGAGGCGAGGGCGCAATCCGGCCAGACGGTCGGCTTCACCTGGTATCTGGGACTTGGCCTGCCGGTCTACGTGTTCTGGGTGATCGAAAGCGCGCTTGGCGCGGTGTTCGGCAAGCTGATCCCTGACACGCATGCGCTGGGCATCGATTTCCTTTTGCCGATCTACTTCCTCGGCCTCGTGATGGGTTTCCGCAAACGGCCGCTGTGGCTGCCGGTGGTCATTGCCAGCGCCGCCGCCTCGATCATCGCCTACAAGACCGTCGGCTCGCCCTGGCACGTCTCGATCGGTGCGATTGCCGGCGTGCTGCTCGCCGTCATCCTGCCTCCCCACCACAGCGGCGTGAAGGCACGGCCATGAGCACGACATTTTGGATCATCATCGCCGGCGCGGTCGCGACCTATCTCACGCGCATCGGCGGGCATCTGGTCATCTCCCGTTTCGACAACATTCATCCACGCGTCGAGGCCGGCCTCAACGCCGTGCCGGCCGCGGTGCTGACGACGCTGGTGGCGCCCGAACTGCTGAATGCCGGACCGGCGGAATGGGCAGCGCTGGTCGTCACATCAGTGGTTTCGCTGCGTGGCGGGCTGATGGCGATGTTTTTGGCGGGCGCGGCGGCGCTGATACTGGCGCGGCAGTTCGTCGGGTAAGACGTGTCGACATTCCAGTGATGCGCCTAAAGCGCATCGCGTTCCACCGGATTCAGGCGATAGCGCCAGGCCTTGTTTTATGCGTTCTCGCAAAACCGAGGTTGATTTTGGGCGACATGCGTCAGGAGGGTTCCCAAGCTTCTGAGAAATCAGGAGTTTTGTGCTGTCTCCTGTTGAACACGCTCGCAGCCTGGGACGTCTTCAAGCCGATAATAGACCGGAATGCCCCGCTCACGCGCAAGGCGAACGTCGTTGTCCGCTCCCTTGGATTCGCCCGGAAGGCGAAGTACGGCGTCGCATCTCTCCAGAAGGCGACTTGCCGCAGGATAGAAAATTTGATCGTAGAGGGCGTCTCCGAGATGTTGTCCGCCGGCGGCGTGCCACACTGGCAAAGCCACCCACTCGCCGATCATCGGCAGGTGTCCAGCCTTGAAAAGGGGGCATGACGCTTCTTCAAGAAGCCGAAGGTTGGCTGCCATCTTGTCGGGGTTATCTCCCGTACCCGATCGATAGGGGCCTGCAATCAGGATCATCATGTCACTGCCTCGTCGTGCTTGGTTTTTCTTGCTTTAGCCAGAAAATCATGCAATTTCGTGCAGAGTCAAGATATTTCATGCAGAGAGGGCAATCTCTTGCTTACCAAGGAGCGGCAGGCGCACATTCTGAAAGTGCTGCGGCGCGATCACCGTGTTGTCGCCAAGGTTGTCAGCCAGGAACTCGGTCTTTCGGAAGACACGATCCGGCGTGATCTACGCGAACTTGCCAGCGAAGGGTTGTTGCAACGGGTCCATGGCGGAGCGCTGCCAGCTTCTCCCGCCATGACGGACTTCGCAGGTCGGGCGCAAGTGTCCCCACAGGGGAAGATCTCGATCGCAGGTGCAGCTGCCGGTCTGATCCGCTCGGGTCAGGTCGTGTTTCTCGACGGCGGAACGACGGCGGTCCAACTTGCCCGGAATTTGCCCCCTGGGCTGGAAGCGACAGTGGTCACCCACAGTCCGAGCGTCGCGGTCGAACTGGTCGAACACCGTGGCGTCGAAGTCGAACTGATTGGCGGCCGACTATTCAAACATTCGGTTGTTGCCGTGGGTGCGGTGGCGATGGAAGCGATCGCCCGGGTGCGCGCGGACATCTATTTCATGGGAGTGACAGGCATTCACCCACAACTAGGCCTCACCACCGGCAATGCCGAGGAGGCTGCGATCAAGCGTGCCTTGAGCCAACAGGCGGCGGAGACGGTGGTGCTGGCTTCGCGTGAAAAGCTGGGAGCCGCTTCGCCGTTTCAAATAGCCCGTCTGGAGGAGGTTGACTCTATGGTCGTCGAGGCTGGGCTGCCCGAGGAATTGATTGATCCCTATCGCCGTCTAGGGGTGACAGTAATCGTCGCTTGACGAGTTCGCGCGCGAAGCGTCGGTACGAGAATTAGAGCTTCTGATCGTGCGGCAGCGGCGCGGTCGCTTTCTCCAGCCAGGCCAGTGTTTCGCCGTCGAGCATTGGCCCGATCTCGGCCAGCACGCGGGCATGGTACGCGTCGAGCCAATGCAGCTCGTCGCGCGTCAGCAGATCGGTGCGCACCAGGCGGATGTCGATCGGCGCCAGCGTCAGCGTCTCGAAGCCGTGCATGGCGATGTCGCCGCCCTCGACCTCTTCCGCCGGCGTCACCAGGATGAGGTTCTCGATGCGGATGCCGTAGGAGCCTTCCTTGTAATAGCCGGGCTCGTTGGACAGCATCATGCCTTCGAGCAGCTTTTCGGTGCCGGTGCGGGCGATGCGCTGGGGTCCTTCATGCACGGCCAGGTAGGAGCCGACGCCATGGCCGGTGCCGTGGGCGAAGTCGCAGCCATGCTTCCACAGCGCCATGCGCGCGACGGCGTCGATTTCCGAGCCGCGCGTGCCGGCGGGGAAACGCAGCGTGGAAATGCCGATCATGCCCTTCAGCACCAGCGTGAAGCGCTCGCGCAGCTCCTCGGTCGGCTGGCCGATCGGCACGGTGCGGGTGATGTCGGTGGTGCCGTCCTGATACTGGCCGCCGGAATCGAGCAGGAACAGTTCGCCGGCCTGCAGCTTGCGGCTGGTGGCGCGCGAGACGCGGTAGTGCATGATGGCGCCGTTCGGGCCGGCGCCGGAAATGGTGTCGAAGGAGATGTCGCGCAGCGGCATCTGGGTTTCTTCGCCGGTCTGCCGGCGCGTCTCCTCCAGCCTGGTGACGACGGCGATCTCGTCAAGCGAGCCGGGTCTCTGGCGCTCGAGCCAGCACAAGAGCTTCGCCACAGCGGCGCCATCGCGGCGGTGCGCGGCTCGCGAACCGTTGATCTCGGCCTGGTTCTTGGTGGCGCGCGGAATGCGGGCGGGATCGGGCGCGGCGATCACGGTGCCGCCATTGTCCTCGACCAGCATGCGCAGCCTGTCGGCCGCCAGCACCGGGTCGAGCGCGATTTTCCCGCCGCCCTTGGCGAGGGCCACGACCGCCGCTTCGAATTCGCCGGGCTCATGCGGCTCGGCGAGCTGGGTGAGATAGGCCGCGACCTGGCGCGAGAATTTGCGCCGGTCCATGAACAGCTGGTGCGAGCCGTCGGCAGCCAGGATGGCGAAGCCGAGCGCCAGCGGCGTGTGCGGCACGTCGCCGCCACGGATGTTGAAAGCCCAGGCGATGGAGGAGGGGTCGGTCAGCACCGCATGGGTGGCGCCGTCCTTGGCGATCGCTGTTGCCAGCCGCGCCAGCTTGTCCTTGGCGAGCTCGCCGGCAAAGCCGATCGGGTGGAGCTCGACCTGGGCCGCCGGGGCCTCGGGCTGATCCTTCCAGATGATGTCGATCGGGTTCTTGTCGAGCGGCACCAGCACCGCGCCGGTCTTGTCGGCGGAGGCCTGCAGCGCCTTGACCTCGCCGATCGTGTGCAGCCACGGATCAAAGCCGAGCCGCGCGCCCTTGCCGATCGCGTCCTTCAGCCAGACGGCCGGCGGGTTGTCGACCAGGCTTTCGATCGAAAAGATGTCGAGATCGACTTCGTGGCGCACCTGCAGCGTGTAGCGCCCGTCGACAAAGACGAAAGCACGGTCGCGCAGAACGATGGCAACGCCGGCCGAGCCGCTGAAGCCGGTCAGCCATTTCAGCCGCGCCGAGCGATCGGCGACATACTCGCCCTGGTGTTCGTCGGCCCGCGGCACGATGAAACCGTCCAGCCCGTTGGCCGCCAGCCACTGGCGCAGCAGCGCCACGCGCGGCTTGCCGACTGCCGGGTCGCCCGCGGAATCGAAGGTCTGGAACATTGTGGCCTCCCTGAATTTCGGCGCTGGTGTAGCGCATGGGCCTGAAAATCGGAAATCGATTTCCAGCTGGCGCAACCTGCTACAGCGCTGCCTGACTGACAACCGGCTGGGCTTGGTCCAAGCTGGGCCGTTGCCTGGCTCAATGCTTGAGGTGGATCGTCACCCAGCCCTCGCGGTGCAAGGTGCGCACGTGGCGGAAATTCTGGCCGACATAGGCCGAGACGACGGCGTCGCGCTGGCGCTCGAGAATGCCTGACAGCACGATCGAGCCGCCAAGCGCGATGTGCTGCGCCATTTGCGGCGCAAGACGCATCAGCGGCCGCGCCAGTATGTTTGCGACGATGAGATCGAAAGGCGCGCGCTTGCCAAAGATCGGGTGGTGAAAGCCCGGCGCCGTCACCGTCTCCACCAGCGCCTTGACGTGATTGAGCCGTGCATTGGCGGCAGCCACTTTCACCGCCACCGGGTCGATGTCGGTGGCCAGCACCGGAATGTGCGCCAGCTTGGCGACGGCGATGGCCAGCACCGCGCTGCCGGTGCCGAGGTCGAGCGCATTGCGCGGCTTTTCGCGGCGCATGACCTTTTCCAGCATTTCAAGGCAGCCGGCGGTCGTGCCGTGGTGGCCGGTGCCGAAGGCTAGGCCCGCCTCGATTTCGATGGCGAGTTCGCCGCTGTGGCGCTTCCTGCGGTCATGCGCGCCGTGGACGAAGAAACGGCCGGCGCGCACCGGCTTCAAGCCTTCCAGCGAGCGCGCCACCCAGTCGATATCGGGCAGGGATTCGCGCTCGATCGGCTTCGGTATGGAAAGGCCGGCGAGAATGTCCTTGACCCGCGCCTCGACCGCATCGACGTCGCCATCGGCATAGAGCGACACTTCGTAGATGTCGCGATCCTCATCGACCTCCAGCACGGCGATCGGCAGGCCTTCATCCTCGAAGGCCGCCTCGAACGCCGCGAAAATGCTGACGGATTCAAGCTTTCCGGTAATGAAATGAAGCCGCGTCTGGGTCATGGATTCTATTCTTGTTTGAGCATGATCTTGTCCGAAAACCGGTTCCCACTTTTCGGGATCATGCGTCAGCCCGCAGCCAAGCGCTTCAACTTGGCGATGGCGGTGTCAGCGCTTTCGCCATAGGCGATGGTCCCGGCAAAGTCGCCCTTGGCGTTGAGCAGCAGCACCGAGGCGGTATGGTCCATCGTGTAGTCGCCGTCGCCGGTGTCGACCTTCTTCCAGTAGATGCCGAACGACTTGGCCATGGCATGGACCTTGTCCGGGTCGCCGGTGATGCCGGTGATGCGGTCGGAGAAATTGCTGACATAGCTGTTCATGACATCGGGAGTGTCGCGCTCCGGATCGACCGAGACAAAATACGCGTGCAGGTTCTTGCCGTCGTTGCCGAGCGTCTTCAGCCAGCCGGCCAGTTCGAACAGCGTGGTCGGGCAGACCTCGGGGCAATGGGTGAAGCCGAAGAAGACGACGCTAGGCTGGCCCCTGAAGGCGGCCTCGGTGATCGGCGCGCCTTTCTGGTCGACCAGCGCAAAGGCGGCGCCGAAAGGCTCGCCGCCATAGTGGCCGCGGTACCAGTCGAAGGTCAGCCAGCCGATGCCGGCCGCCATCAGGACGAGAATGCCGACCAGAATAGAACGCATCATCCGTAAGGTCCGTCCGCAGAATCATCAGGGTGCCGGCCCCATGCCGCGCAGCACGACAGTCTTAGCGGTTCGACCCCGCCCAGGCAAAGTGCCGCGTTGCCGCAACCGCATATGGGGTCGACGGACCTGCTTGCAAAGCCGGGCTGTCCGCCCCACCTGTGACCGGCAACTCGAACCGCAGGAGGCTCCCTTGCAGGGACTGATTGGGCGAAAACTGATCGGCGGCGCGCTGGCCGCGTGCGTTGTCCTTGGCGCCGGTGCGGCCGTTGCCGATGAAGTCGGCAAGGTCGGCGTCGACTGGCTCGGCAACGACATCATCGTCGAGGCGATCAAGGATCCGAAGGTGGGGGGTGTGACCTGCCACGTCTCCTATTTCGATCGCGGCATCATCGATCGCCTGCACAAGGGCAACTGGTTCGAGGATCCTTCCGATTCCTCGATCTCCTGCCGCCAGACCGGCCCGATCACCATCGGCGACATCGATATGAGCGAGGGCGGCGAGGAGGTGTTCAAGCAAGGCATCAGCCTGATCTGGAAGAAGCAGGTGGTGAACCGCATCTACGACAAGGCCAACGAGACGCTGATCTACCTGTCGCATTCGCGCCAGGTGCAGAACGGCTCGGCCAAGATGTCGATCAGCACCGTACCGCTCTACGGCCAGAACGTGGTGTGGACCAACGGCAAGCCGAAATAGGCGGGGTCCTTCGCAATTGGTATGATGGACAATTGCTCCCGTCTTGCGGGAGCAATTGCTCTAACGTAAAGCCGCCCGCATGGACCGTTCCGAAAATCTCGTCCTGAAGGATTCCGAGCCGCGCATCCATCCGACCGCGGAACTGAAGGCCTGCAAGCTCGGCCGCTATGCCTCGATCGGCGAGCGGGTGGTGCTGCGCGAGGTGAGCGTCGGCGACTTCTCCTATTTCGAGCGCCATGCCGAAGCGATCTACACGACGATCGGCAAATTCTGTTCGATCGCCGCCAACAGCCGTATCAACGCGCTGGAGCATCCCATCGAGCGGCTGACCCAGCACAAGGTCAGCTACCGGCCGAACGAGTATTTTCGCTGGCTGGGCGTCGACGCAGGATTCCGCAGGCGGCGGCAGGCGAAAGCCGTGACCATCGGCCATGATGTCTGGATCGGCCACGGCGCGGTGATCATGCCTGGGGTCACCATCGGCAATGGCGCCGTCATCGGTGCCAATGCGGTGGTGACGCATGACGTACCACCTTACGCCATCGTCGCCGGAGTGCCGGCCAGATCGCTCAGGCCACGCTTCCCGGCCGCTGTCGCGGCGCGGATCGAAGCTCTCGCCTGGTGGGACTGGCCGGTCGAAAAACTCGCCAGGGCGGTTCCCGACATGCAGGCATTGCCGATCGAGGCTTTCCTCGACCGCTGGGAAAACGACGCCATCCGACCGGACTGAAACCCCTTCCGCCATGCGGGGGTGGCGAAGCGGAAGGGGCAGGAGGTAAACCGCTGTAAAGCGGAAGGAACAGGCTCTCTTGCCTGCACGGTTACTGTGACATTGAAGCCATAAGGTGTGTTTTCCGCCTTGTTCTCTTTATGCGTGTATCGAATTGCGCCTGACGTATTTGTTCGCGCCTGGAACTTGAAACGGTCGCCGGTTGTTTCTCATCGCGCCGCAGCGTTCAGGGATTTCGATAAATGGAAAAGCTTTTCACCAAGATCGCCAACTGGGTCTCCCATGTAACCGGCGTGCCGCTGACATTTGCCGTCTGCAGCCTGATCGTCGTGGTCTGGGCAGTCAGCGGGCCGTTCTTCGGCTTTTCGGACACCTGGCAGTTGGTGATCAACACCGGGACCACGGTCATCACCTTCCTGATGGTCTTCCTCATCCAGACCACCCAGAACCGCGACGGCGCGGCAATCCAGGCCAAGCTCGACGAATTGATCCGGGTCAGCAAGGGCCACAACCACTTCATCGGCATCGAGCACCTGACCGAATCCGAAGTCGAAGAGATCCGCGACAAGTGCGAGCGTGCGGCAAAGCGGCATGACGAGCAGATCGCCGCCATGGCTGCGAAGAAGGCCGTGGCGCAGAAACGCGGGCCGAAAAAGCACGCCGCCTGAAGGGAGACTCAGCGCTTCATGAACGCCGCGAAAGGCTCCTTGTAGTCCGGATGCCAGCGCGACAGAGCGGGGCGGTTCTCGATGATGTCGCCGATCGCCCAGGCCATGCGCTTTTCATCCAGCGGCCGCGCCGCTTCATTGTCCGGGCACAGGATGTAGAAATCGCCCCTGGTCAGGGATTCCAGCATGAAATCAACGACCTGTTCGCCGGTCCAGGCACCGGCCGGCTTTTCCGTCGCGCCCTCGGTGAGGCCGGTAAAGGTGAAACCGGGGATGAGCAGATGGGCGGCGAGATGGGCACCGGGCTCGTTGCGCAGCGCGTGCGCCAGGCCTTCGGTGTAGGTCTTCACGCCGGCCTTGGACACATTGTAGGCAAGGTTGCCGGGCGGCGTGGTGATGCCTTGCTTGGAGCCGGTGTTGACGATCAGGCCCGGCTTGGCCGAGGCCAGCATGCGCGGCCCGAAAGCCTCGACGCCGTGCACGACACCCCAGAAATTGATGTCCAGCAGATGCTTCCAGGCATCGCGGTTTTCCCAGGGCTTTCCGGGATTGTTGCCGACGCCGGCATTGTTCATCAGCAGCGCCACGTCGCCGAAGGCGCCGAACGCCCTTTCGGCGAGACGGTCCACTTCATCCGCCTTCGAAACGTCGGCGGCGACGGCAAGCACCGCATCGCCGCCGGCAATCGCGGAAACGGCGCGCGAGGCGTCGTCAAGGCGCGGACCGCCGATGTCGGCGAGCACGATCTTCATGCCCATCAATGCAAGCCGCCTGGCGGCAGCAAGACCGATACCGCTGGCGGCGCCGGTGATGACGGCGGTGTTGCCCCGGCCAAGCGCGGGCAGGGCGGTCTGGATTTCGGCGTCGGTGATCATGGGGCGATGGGTCCTTCTTTCGATGGCGCCGAACTTAGCGCTGGAATGGGCTTGCGCAAGCCTCACCGCGCTCAAAGCGCATCGCGTTTGTAGGGATTGGTGCGGCGCGCCTCAGGCTTTGTTTTCACGCATGTCGTCGTCCCAAAACCGCTGCGTCCTTTCGGGCGGCATGCATTGGCCCGGGTTGACCAGCCCGGCCGAGGCTGCGCATGTTGCCGCGAGAAATGGAGATTTCCCGATTGACCGACTGGGTCGCAATTCTGAAGGAACAGACCGCCACCGGCGACCAGATGGGCCGCGAGGTGCCGCAGATGCTGGCCAACCCCGACATCAGCGAAGCGCAGGTGAAGACGCTCTTTTCCGCCCTGGAGAAACAAGCCGAGTTCGTCGAGAAGCTGCGCATGGCGCTGGAGAAATTTGGCCATGATTTCTCGGTGATCAAGGCGGCGGAACGGCTGGAGGAGCGCTATGCCGACCTTGCCGCTTCGGTGGCGGAAAAACTGAAGGCGATGCGCAAATAGAGCAATTCCAGGAAAAGTGTGAAGCAGTTTTCCCGGGAAAAGCGCGTAACGATTTCCCTCAGGGAATTGCGTCAGACAAAAAGCGCTACTTTTCGATCACCCGCGCGAAGCGCGTATCCGGCACGAGCCAGATCATCGCGACCAGCACATAAAGCGCGACGCCGATCCACTGATTGACGAAGGTCAGCAGGACGGCTGCGATGTAGACAGCCAGCGAGAGCTTGCCCTTGCGGTCGTTGCCCAGCGCCTTGGCGAAGGCGGTGTCGTTGCCGTGCAGGCGATGCAGCGCGGCGGCCAGAATATTATAAGCGATCGCGCATAGAGCGAGATCGGCGCCATAGACGGCGACCGGCACCGGCGCGAAATGGTTCTCGCCCATGAAGGCGGTCGTCACCGGCATCAGCGACAGCCAGAACAGAAGATTGAGGTTCGCCCACAGCACGCGGCCGTCGACGCGCTGCACGGTGTGAAACATGTTGTGCAGATTGTTCCAGTAGATGCCGACATTGATGAAGGACAGCACGTAGCTGAAGAAGACCGGCCACAACGGCAACAAGGCGGAAACATCCTCGCCATGCGGCACTTTCAGCTCGAGCACCATGATGGTGATGATGATGGCCACGACGCCGTCGGTAAATGCCTCGACCCTGCCTTTGCCCATGGATTCGCCCTCGCTATCGGCGAAATCTACGCGACGGCGGGACGCGCGGCTACCGGCCAAGTGGCTGGGCGAACCGGAAGTAGTTTGCATATTGCGCAACGGCGGCAGGAAAGCCGCAAGTGGCGCCCGAGAGGATCAAGCCGTTTCAGGCGAACCGCGGAAGACGCCGAGTATCGCTCGACCAGCAGCTGTCAAACGCTGGCCAGGGTGACAGATCTTTCAGCCGTTCGGCGTCTCAGGCGTCATATTCGCGCGCTGCCGCGGCACGCCAAGGCCGGTGTCCGGCGGCTCGCCGGCGGCCGGTCTGTTCTCGATCATGTGCATGGTGCGCCAGCCGCCGAAGCGGTAGTAGGCCGCGGCCAGCACAAGCGAGGTGATCGAGCCGGCCGGAAAGCTCCACCACAGCGCTTCCTCGCCGATCACGCTCCGCATGAAATAGGCAAAGCCGGTGCGCATGACGAGCACCGAAATCACCAGGATGATCAGCGGCGGCATCACCGCGCCGGTGGCGCGCACGGTGGCGAACAGCACGATGGTGATGCCGAACAGGATGAACGACCAGGACGCGATATTGTTGATGTGGGTGGCGATGTCGATCGCGGCGCTGTCGCTGCTCAGGAACAGGCTCAGCACCGAACGGTCGAAAACGGACAACACGGCAACCAGTGCGCCGGTCAGGACCAGGTTGAAGCCGACACCGGAGGCGGCGATGCGGCCGATCCGGTCCCAACGTCCAGCGCCGACATTCTGAGCCGCCATCGAGGAGACCGCCGCACCGATGGCGAGCGCCGGCATCTGGATGTAGGTCCACAGCTGCGCGGCGATGCCGTAGGCGGCGGCGACCTGCGAACCGTAGGAGTTGACGATGCCCATTACCGTCAGCGCCGCCGCCGAAATGACGATCATCTGCAGGCCCATCGGCACGCCCTTGAAGACGACGATGCGCAGCAAAGTGGGGTCGGGCCGCAGCAGCGCGAGGTTGGCACCGGCCAGCCGCAGCGGGTGCTTGCGCACATAGAGCACGATCAGAATCGCGATCACGCTGACCGTCTGGCCGATCAGCGTCGCGGTGGCGGAGCCGGCGATGCCGAGCTCCGGGAATGGCCCGATGCCACGGATAAGCAACGGGTTGAGCACGATGTCGAGGACCACGGCAAGCGCCATGAAGAAAAAGGGCGTGCGTGAATCGCCAGCACCGCGCAGCACCGTCATGACGAAGGACAAAAGATTCATCATCGGCACGGCGACGAAGATGATGCGCAGATAGGAGCGCGCCAGCGGCAGCGCATCGGCCGGGGTGCCGAGCATGTTGAGGATGCCGTCGACCCAGACCCAGCCGCAGACCGCGAACACCACCGAGACGAGGAAGAAGAAGGTGGCGCTGGTGCCGACGATGCGGCGCGCCTCGGGCAAGTCGCGGGCGCCGACCGACTGTGCCACCAGGATGGTGGCCGCCATGCCGATGCCGAACACCGTGCCAAGGATGAGGAACAGCACCAGGTTGGCGTTGGAGGTGGCGGTCAGCGCCGATTCGCCGAGAAAGCGGCCGACCCAGACGGCATTGATCGACCCGTTGAGCGACTGCAGCACGTTGGAGCCGAGCACCGGCAGGGCGAACAGCAGAAGCGTTCGCGGAATCGGGCCGCTGGTCAGGTCGCCGGTGCGCCGGCGCGTGGGCATCTTGTCGTCCATGGCAGGCAACTCGGCGAGGCTTGGGTTCGGTCCGCGATGATTGCCGATTCAACCTGACAGGTCGATGCGGCGTGGGAAAAAGTCGGCCTAAGGCCTTCCAGCGTGCCTGATCTAATCATGTTCTCAAACCTACCGGAATGGGATATTGATCCTGGATGCGTGGGGCCGCATTCCTTACTTATGGATAAGCCGGGGGGTTCATGTCCGATATTCCGCTGTTTTCTGAGCGCCTGAGCCGGCGCGCGTTTCTCGGTGCGTCCGCTTTGGGCGCGGCCTCCGTGGCTCTTTCGGCGTGCACCACCGCGGACGTGGCGCCGCCAGTGGCCGCGCCGCCGAGCGATCCGGCTTTCGGCGATGTCGCATCGATGTATGCGGCGCGCGTCGACGAGGGTTATCAGTTGCCGGCAATCCCGGTGGCCAAGATCGATCCGAAGTTCGTGCGCCAGATCGTGCCCGATCCGACCGGAGAAAAGCCCGGCACGATCGTCGTCGATACTTCCGAGCATTTCCTCTATCTGGTGCGCGACGGCGGCGAGGCTATCCGCTATGGCGTCAGCCTCGGCAAGGCCGGTTTCGGATGGACCGGCAGCGCCGTGGTTCAGGCGAGGAAGAAGTGGCCGGTCTGGACGCCGCCGCCGGAAATGATCCAGCGCCGACCGGAACTGGCGAAATACAAGGACGGCATGCCGCCTGGCCCGCAGAGCCCGCTAGGCGCCCGCGCGCTGTATCTTTTCCGCGACGGCAAGGACACGATGTACCGGCTGCACGGCACGCCGGAGTGGGATTCCATTGGCAAGAACGCTTCGTCCGGCTGTGTGCGCTTCATGAACCAGGACATCATCGACCTCTACAGCCGCGTCAACGGCGTCGCGCCGGTCTTCGTGCGCGCGAACCTGTCGCCCGCCGCGAAGATCACCGCCGTGTCGAACAGGACCGCGGAGCCGATCGACGCAGGCGTGCCAAGGGACGCGGAGATTTTGAAGTAGGTGCTCGGCGGACGCGCTTGGCGCGTCCGCCTGCATGGTGTCGCTACTTCTTGGCGAGGCCGGGAAGCGTGACCTGATAGACCAGGACCATGGTGTCGACATTGGCGCCGTCGTCGGCCTTGTAGGGTGCGCCGACCTGGAAGCCGTCCTGGGTGAGGAAGTCGTTGTCGTTGGCGACGAACAGGAAATAGTCGTCGGGCAGCTTCGGATCGAGCACGCTGGCGAGCGACATCGCTTCCCACTTTTCCGAGAGGTTGTTGGTGTCGTTCGGCGCGCCATTGTGCAGGCCGAAGCGGCCGAGCTCGGCATTGTCGTTGAGGTCGATGAACGGCGTCAGCTTGGCCGGCGTCACCGATGGGTCGAGCAAGCCCTTGGGCGCCACCGGCTTGTCGGCGGCGTCAAAGGCGCCACCGGCGATGTCGGTCGCGGCGGAAAGATCGACGATGTTGATCCGGCGAAGCAGCGAGGTGTCGCCCTTCACCCCCTGGCCATTGCCGCTGTCGCGGGTCAGCATCAGGAATGTCTGGTCGGACAGGGCCACGATCTCGCTCTGCGCCGCTACCTTGGTCTTGTCCTTGGCATCCTTGAACACGGGCAGCGGCAAGACATATTCGTGCGCCAGCTTGAGATGGGCGAGGTCGGAAGCGTCATAGACCAGCGCGCGCGTATTCTGGCGCGTCGCGCCGGAATCGCCGCCATCCTGCCGGGGCGCCGACTGCAGCACGGCGATCAGGAACTTGCCGTCCGGCGTCATCGCCATGCCTTCCAGGCCCTGATTGTTCTGACGGCCGGTGTCGGGATCCTTCGGATCGGGCTCGGCAGCACCCGGGCCGGGGTTGTCCGAGGAGAAATTCGGCGCTCCCTTGCGCATCGGCACCAGTGCCGCCGGCGGCTGGGTCGCCGACAGCAGGCGCCCTTCGGCGGAAAACCGATAGATGTTCGGGGCATATTCGTCGGAGATGAACATCGAGCCGTCGGGCAGCCGCACGATCGCCTCGTTGTCCAGGGCGAGCTTGCCGTTGGTGGCCGTGGGCAGCATCGGCATGTCGCCGCTTGCCGCGCGCACATCCGACAGCGGATCGAGACCGGTGGCATCGGCGCCCTTGTCGTCGGTGAGAAGCATTGTGTCGGTGAGCGTTGCCTTGACGCCCGTCTGCTCCTGGCCGGCCGCGGGTGCAGCACCTGGCGCCACCGGGGCAAACTCGATGCCGATGGTGTTGAGGCGTGGCCGGTAGTCGGTGGTGCCGGCGACATTGTAGCCGCGGTCCGGCAGCAGCCAGAGCGAGCCCTTGTAGCCAGCCGCGTCATGCGTCCAGCCAGCGGCGTCGATCGCCATGCCGGAGCCGGAGCCAAACGTCTCGCCGAACTTGTCGCGCTGAGCGGCCGGCATGCGGCCGACGCCAACCAGGCCCTTGTTGACGAGACCGCCGACGGTCGCGGTGCTGTCGGCGAGCGCCGGCGTCAAGGCGGTGAACAATGCCAGCGCGACGCCGAGCGACGCGGTTCGGTACAGGTGTTTCATGGATTATCCCTCTTTGTGACAAAGCTTGCCGGAGCGGCCGATAGGCGAAAAGCTGAAAGAGGTGCGGCATCGATGATGCCGCGCGCGCCTCCCCGAAAAGCGGTCTACGGCGTGAACATGATGCTTGCGTGACAGTGCGAGATGCACGCCGCCGGCTTCTTCACACGCCGATAAAGGCGTGTGGTCGCACGAGAGAATTGATCACTCCCTCAGGCTGAGGTCGACAAAGCGCAGTGTGTTTTCATCGCACTAGACACTTATGTCCAGTGCGTATAGAGTGCCGGCTTCGGACTAGTCGTGGAGGGAAGGCCTTGAAGTCGCATTACCGCGCAGTCGTCATCGGGGGTGGCGTGGTCGGGGCCTCGGTGCTCTATCATCTGACGCGTTTCGGCTGGAGCGATGTGGCGCTCATCGAGCGAGCCGAATTGACGGCCGGTTCGACCTGGCACGCGGCCGCCGGGTTCCACGCGCTGAACGCCGATCCCAACGTCGCGGCGCTGCAGGACTACACCATCAAGCTCTATCGCGAGATCGAGGCCGAATCCGGCCAGAACGCGGGTCTGCACATGACGGGCGGCGTCAACATCGCCAGCGATCCCCGGCGCTGGGAGTGGCTGAAATCGGCCTGGGCCGTGTTCCAGTCGGTCGGCATCGAAACGGCTCGCCTGGTGACACCGGAAGAGATCAAGGAGATCTGCCCGATCGTCGATGTCAGCGACGTGCTCGGCGGTCTCTACGATTCCAACGAAGGCCATCTCGACCCTTATGGAGCGACGCATGCCTATGCCGGTGCCGCGAAAAAGCGTGGTGCCGACGTGATCCTGCGCAACCGCGTGGTCGCGTTGAAGGCGCGTGCCGACGGGCACTGGGATGTCATCACCGAGCAAGGCACGATCGTGGCCGAGCATGTCGTCAACGCCGGCGGGCTGTGGGCAAAGCAGCTCGGCCGCATGGCCGGCGTCGAATTGCCGGTGACGCCGATGGAGCATCACTATTTCATCACCGAGGACATTCCGGAGGTTGCCGCCCTCGACAAGGAACTCGGGCTTGCAGTCGATCTCGACGGCTTTTCCTACCTCAGGCAGGAGCGCAAGGGCGTGCTGCTCGGCGTCTACGAGCAGAACCCGAAGCACTGGAACATGGATGGCGCGCCATGGGATTACGGCATCGAGCTGATCCCGGAAGACATCGACCGCATCAGCCCGGAACTGTCCAAGGCCTATGAGCGCTTTCCGTGCCTAAGGACGGCCGGTATCCGCAAATGGGTCAACGGCGCCTTCACCTTCACGCCGGACGGCAATCCGATCGTCGGGCCGGTGCGCGGGCTGAAAAATTACTGGGTTGCCTGTGGCGTCATGGCCGGCTTCAGCCAGGGCGGCGGCGTCGGCAAGTCGCTGGCCGAGTGGATGATTTATGGCGAGCCGCTAGCCGACATCTTCGGCATGGATATTGCTCGCTATGGCGCCTTCGCCGCCAATCGCTGTTATCTCAAGCAGACGACGCGGCAGTTCTATTCGCGCCGCTTCGTCATGACCTTTCCCAACGAGCGGCTGCCCGCCGGACGGCCGCTGAAACGCCCCGGCGCCTATGACGGCATGACGGCGGCGGGATGCGAATGGACAGCGTCCTGGGGTCTGGAAATCCCGGCCTATTTCGCGCCGATGGGATTTCGCGAGAACACGACGCTGCGGCGCTCCAACGCTTTCGACATCGTCGGCGACGAGGCGCTGCAGGTGCGGCGTGCCGCCGGTCTCGTCGATATCTCGGCCTATGCGCGCTATGCGGTCTCGGGGGTTGGGGCCGAAGCATGGCTTGACCAGTTGCTTGCCTGCAGGCTGCCGAAACCGGGACAGGCGAGGCTGGCGCCGATGCTCGGCCATGACGGTCGGCTGAAGGGCGACCTCACGGTCATCAACTGGGGTGGCGGCGACTATTGGCTGATGGGCTCCTACTATCTCAGGGAATTCCACATGCGCTGGTTCGAGAGCCATGCGGCGGAGGGCGTCACTGTCACAGACCTTTCCGACACTATGAGCGGCTTCCTGCTGACCGGGCCGAATGCACGCAAAATCCTGGCGCGCACGACGCATCAGGACGTGTCCGGCATGGCACTGCCGTTCATGGCCTGCGGTGCATTCGACATCGGCATGGTGCAGGCACGAGTTGCCCGCCTCTCCATTGCCGGCGAGCTCGGATTCGAGATCAATTGCCCGGTGACCATGCATGCCGGCTTGCGCGAAACGCTGCTGGCCGCAGGCGAGGACCTTGGCCTTGCCGAGATCGGCTACTATGCGCTCAACGCGCTGCGGCTGGAGAAGAGCTTCGGCATCTGGTCGCGTGAATTCACGCAGGGCTACACACCCGGTCAGACCGGTCTCGACCGCTTCATCGCGTTCGGCAAGGGCGAGTTCGTCGGCCGCGAGGCGGCGCTGAAGGAGCGCGATGCCGGCACCTCGCAACGGATCGTGACGCTGGAGATCGATGCGCTCGATGCCGACGCCAGCGGGTTCGAGCCGGTCTGGCATGCCGGCCGGCGCGTCGGCTTCGTCACTTCAGGCGGCTTTGGCTACACGATCGGCAAGAGCGTCGCGCTGGCGTTGGTGGACGGCGATTTTGCCGAGGAGGGTACGGCGCTTTCGGTGCACATTGTCGGCGGCGAACGGCCGGCTCGCGTCATCGTGGCGTCGCCCTACGATCCCTCGGGCAGGGCGATGCGGCAATGAGGAGGATTTTTCGATGATCGATGACGCGGTACGAGACAGCAGACGCGAGCGCCGGCGTGGACGCACGGGCGAAGCCGGCAGCGAAAGCAGCCGCCGGCCCAACTACCGGTCGCTGAAGAACCCATTCCTGCCGCAGCCGATCTTTTCGGATGACCAGGTGGCTTCTATCCACGATACGGCGCTGCGCGTGCTGGAGGAGCTCGGCATCAAGGTGCTGCTGCCGCAGGCGCGGGAGATTTTCGCCCGCGCCGGTGCGCTTGTGGACCCGGACACCGACATGGTGCGCATCGGCCGCGACATCGTGGCCGCGGCACTGGCCTCGGCGCCAAAATCAATTCCAGCGCTGGCGGGCGACCGCAGCCGCGATCTTTTGCTCGAACTCGGCTCGATGACGTTCCTCGCGGGCGCTGGCGCGCCTAACGTCACAGATCTCGAACGCGGCCGCCGGCCGGGAACGCTCAGCGCCTACGAGGAATTGACCAAGCTCATCCAGCATTTCGACGTACTGCACATGCTTTGCCCCTGCATCGAGCCGCAGGATGTCGACACCCGTTTTCGCCACTATGCGGTCAACCGCGCGCAGTTGACGCTGTCCGACAAGTTCCCCTTTGTCTTCGCTCGTGGAACGCCGCAGGTCGAGGATGGGTTTGAGATGATCCGGCTGGCGCGCGGGCTGTCAGAGGATGAATTCCGCGCTGGCGCCCATTGCTACACCATCATCAACACCAATTCACCGCGCCAGCTCGACATTCCGATGGCGCAAGGCATCATCGACTTCGCCCGCGCCGGGCAGGTCCTAGTCATCACGCCGTTCTGCCTGGCCGGGGCCATGGCGCCGATCACGGTCGCCGGCGCGCTGACGCTGCAGCATGCCGAGGCGCTGGCCGGTCTGGCACTGGCGCAGATCGTGCGCCCGGGCGCACCCGTGCTTTACGGTTCCTTCTCCTCCAATGTCGACATGAAGTCGGGCGCTCCGGCGTTCGGCACACCCGAGCACGTCAAGGCGACACTGGGGGCCGGCCAATTGGCGCGCTTCATCGGCCTTCCCTGGCGTTCAGGCGCCGGCAGTGCCGCCAACATTTCCGATGCGCAGGCAGCCCATGAGTCGCAGTTCGCCCTTTGGGGCTCGGTGCTTGCCGGCGCCACCGTCTGCATCCACGCCGCGGGCTGGCTGGAGGGTGGCCTGAGTGTCTCCTTCGAGAAGCTGATTACCGACATCGAGGCGGTGCAGTCGATTGCCGAGCTTTGCGCGGCAACTCCTGGCGACGACGACGCGATCGGTTTCGAGGCCATCGCCGAAGTGCAGCCTGGCGGCCATTTCTTCTCGGCCGGCCACACCATGGCGCGCTACCGCACCGCATTCTACGAGCCACTGGTGGCCGACTGGTCGAATTTCGGTAACTGGACGCAAAGCGGATCAAAGACCGCCAGCGAGCGCGCCACCGGTATCTGGAAACGCATCCTCACCGATTTCGAGCCGCCCGCTTCGGCTGCCGCGGCCGCCGGAGTGCTCGACGAATTCATCGCGCGGCGCACGCAAGAGGGCGGCGCGGCGCCGGTTTCGTGATGCGCAGCCGCGACACCCAGGTCGGTCACGTCGGGTTGTCGAGCGTGAACAGGTCGCTCTCCTCGCCAGCGGCTGGTTGAGCTCGTGGGCGATCGAGGCCGTCAATTTGCCCAGCATCGTCATGCGCGTGATGTGGGCGAGTTGAACCTGCGCCTCGCGCGCGGCGGCCTCGGCGGTGGTGCGCAGGGCCAGATAGGCGGTGACGGCGATCGGCACCAGGCTGATGGCGCAGTTGACCACGCCCGCCGGCACGGCATCTGCCCGCGTCAGGAAAAAACTCAGCACGGTGAGCGCCGTGCAGGCCGCCGCCACCATCGCCACGCCGCGGCGGTCGAGGTAGCGGACCGCGATCAGGACAATGATGACGTAGACCGCGATCTCCAGATTGGTGATCGTGTCGGCCAGGAAGATCGCCGCCGCCAGCAGCGCAAGCAAGACAGGCAGCAGCGGCTGGTGCCCAAGGAGCGGCAAGGATCATCTTCCAGACATGCCGGTCCTTTTTGCCGATCAAATTGCCGCACGTGACGGTGGGGACATTATCGCGCGGCCTTCTGGCCCGGCAAGGCGTCGCCCAATCCGATAGTGTCTCAGTTTGAAATTCGACCCAGAGCTTTTTGCTTGGCTTGATTCTTTTGCGTGCCGCGATGCTGATTGCAATGAAAGCAAGCGGCGGCAAGGTTGCTCAGATCGTCAGTGCCGCCATCCATACGGGCTTTCTTGTGTTCGATGGTTGGACGTGTCGGGCCTCGCTTCGTAAACGGGCGGCGACAATAGTAACACAATCCGCCTTGGAGCTTAGCCAGATGGCGGCGGACCCACATTCGATACAGAGGATTTCTTAGGGTCCTCATGTTCCCCCCACAAAATGGAAACATGGGTGCGGGCTAGACGTCAATCCGTTTTTGTAGCGCGCTTGCGTGACTCTTCTGCGTCATCGGCATCCGCACGGGTCGCAATGCCCACGACGCGAACGACATTGCCGGTCACGTCGGCGGGCGCTTCTGGCCTTTGGGTATTAGCGCGGGTACTCCAAAACGATGACGTAGCCTGACGGCTCGGTGAATGGACCGTTCTCCGTCGAGATATCACGGGTTGGCTGCCAGATCACGCTGATGATCCGGCTTCCTTCTTCGCCGAGGCTATGCAGAAGCGTCTTTAATCGTTCAACGTCGTCCGGGCAGGTCTGGACGGTATATGGCATGAAACCTCCCATACTTTGCGGTAGGCATATAGGATTTCGGCCGGGTTCGCGATAAGCGACTGCAAATCATCATCGCAGACGCAAGTTCTACGCCTTGTCATTGGCAATCGGCGCATCCCGTGCAGAAATGGGCGGCATGCGCGAAGCTTTGATCGCAGTGATGATCTTCCTGTGCCTGGCAGCGGCGCCGCTGGTCAGCATGGCGATCTGGCCGAGGCTGCCGGCCAGACATCGCGACGACGATACGAACAATGTGGTTCGGCTCGCCGCCAACCTGTTCGGGGTCATGACCTCGCTGATGCTTGGCCTGATGATCAACTCGGCCAAGAACACCTTCGAATCGATCGATCACAATGTGCACGCCTATGCGACGGAACTGATCCTGCTCGACAGGATCTTGCGCCAGTATGGCCCGGAAACCGACGCGGTGCGCCAGCCGCTTGTCGTTTATGTGCAGAGAGTGGCGGGCGATGCCTCGCCGACCGGTGAGACGCCGGTGGTCGCCAACCGGCTGTCCGAACATCTGCTGACGGAGATCGGCACCCGGCTGAGCACGCTGGCGCCGGTCGACGCGGCGCATGGCGCCCTGTTGCAGGATGCCGGTCAGCGTCTGAACAAAGTGGTGGAATTGCGATGGATTCTGATCGAGCAGTCGGAGGGCGCGATCCCCTGGCCGCTGATTGGCATGCTGGTTGCCTGGCTGGCGTTGATCTTCGCCAGCTTCGGCTTCAGGGCACCCCGCAACGCCATCACGGTTTCGACCTTCGCGGTTTCGGCCGTGCTGATCGCCGGCGCGCTCTACCTGATCCTGGACATGGACGTGCCGTTCTCCGGTCCGATCCAGATTTCACCGGCGCCCCTGCAGAGGGCATTGGCGGAATTGCAGCAATGATGCGGAACCGGCGTCGTTCCCGGGCATTCAGGGAGATGGCTCCACGGAGGACGACATGGGTTTCGACCAGTATCACGAACCGCCTGAAGAACTGTCGCAGAAGGTGCGGACCTTTGCCCGCATGATCACCTCGCTGATCGAGGAGGCGGAAGCGATAGGCTGGTACGAACAGCGCATGTCGGTGGAGAAGGACCCGCAGGCGCGCGCCATCATGAAGAACGCGCAAGGCGAGGAGTTCAAGCATTTCGGCATGGATCTCGAATTCCTGCTGCGCCAGAAGAAAGATTGGCGGGCGGAACTGAAGGAAATCCTGTTCACCACCGGCGATATCGTCAAGCGCGGCGAGGCGGGCGAGAAGAAGGTTGATTAAAGTCTACCCCCTAGGCAAATTCCGCAGCCGATCGGGCTCCCCCACAATCGAATCGCTGTCGCGCGCGACTAGCTCCAGCGGCCAGACCTCGCGCATGATCCGCGGACCGTCGGGGCCGGCGAAGGCCGGGATCGAGGCCAGCAGCATTTCAGCGAGACGCTGCCCCATCGGCTCCAGGGCCGGGCGGAAAGCGGTCAGCGCCGGTGAAAAATAGCGACAGAGCGGCGTGTCGACGATGACGGTCACCGCAATGTCGTGGCCCGGCCTGATCCCCATCTCGCCCAGCGCCTTGCAGCCGCCAAGCGCCATTGCGTCATTGTTGAAGATGATGGCGGTCGGTGGGTCCTTGGAGCGCATGACCTGCGGTGTCACCTCGTAGCCGCCGGCCTCGTTGATGAAGCCGGACGCGATCAGCTCGGGGTCGACCTCGATGCCGTGCCGCCGTAAGGCCTTGCGATAGCCGTCGAGGAACAGGTAGGCGAAATTGAGATTGAGCGATGGGCGGATGGCGGCAATGCGGCGGTGGCCGCGCGCCACCAGGCGGTCGACCGCGTCGGCACCGGCTTTTTCGAAATCGAGGTCGAGCGAAGGATAGGACTTGGCGCCGGAGCGGCTGCGGCCGAGCGTCGCGAACGGGAAGCCGGCCTGGGTGAGATAGTCGATGCGCTCGTCCTCGCGCCGCGTCCAGGCCAGCACCACCGCATCGGCGCGGCGCGTCTCGACGACACGGCGCAGGCGCTCCTGCTGGTAGTCGCCAGGCGCGCCCATGACCACGATCAGGTCGAGCCCGCTCTCGGCAAGTTTCGCCTGCAGCCCGATCAGGAACGGGATGAAGAACGGCTCGCCATATTGCTGGTCGCCCGGATGCGGCTGCAGCATGAAGGCGATCGAATGGGTGGCGCCCTGCCGAAGGCTGCGGCCTGACTGGTTCGGCGAATAGTTCAGCATCCTGGCCGCCTCGAGCACGCGCTGGCGCGTGTCGGCATTGACGTCGGCGCGGCCGTTGAGAGCGCGCGACACCGTGCCTATCGAAATGTTCAGGTGACGGGCAAGGTCATGAATGCTGGACGCCAAGTGACTGTTCTCCCCCTAGCTTGGCTAGCACCGGTAGCCGCTCAGGCCAAGGCGACAAGACAATTTTTTGCGAGCGGCCAATTGACATTCTACACCTTCGGGTGTGTTCTCGTAAACGTTTACGGAAAACATTTACGGCCATGCCGTGAATGCCGTGACGATCGGTCTGGAGGGACCGGGCGGAGGAGGAGTGCTGGATGGTCAATGTCGTCATGGCCGGCTGCGGAGCGATGAGCAAGCAGTGGCTCGATGCCGTGAGGCAGATCGACGGGCTTTCTATTGTCGGCCTTGTCGACCTCGACGCCGACAGGGCGAAGGCGAGGGCGCGCGAATACGACCTCACCGGCGCCGTCATCGGCACCAGCCTCGACGCGGTGCTCGACCAGACCAGTCCCGACGCCGTGTTCGACGTGGTGGTTCCCGCCGCCCGGCGCGAGGTTGCGTTCTCGGCCTTTGCCCATCACTGCCATCTTTTGACGGAAAAGCCGCTCGCCGACAGCCCGGAGAATGCGCGCGCCATCGTCGAGGCCGCCCGCCAGGCCGGGCGCATCCATGCCGTCGTCCAGAATCGCCGCTACGTCGCCAATGTCAGGCGCATCAGGCGCTTTCTCTCTTCCGGCGCCATCGGTGCCGCGACCAGCATCCATGCCGACTTCTTCGTCGCGCCGCATTTCGGCGGTTTTCGCGAAGAGATGGCGCATGTCCTGCTGCTCGACATGGCAATCCACACATTCGACGCCGCCCGCTACATGGTCGGTGGTGAGCCGGCCAGCGTCTATTGCCAGGAATGGGAGCCGGCGAGTTCCTGGTACCGGCAGGGATCATCGGCCAGCGCCGTCTTCGATCTCGGCGGCGGCAAGGTCTTCACCTATGCCGGCTCCTGGTGCGCCGCCGGCTTTCGCACCAGCTGGGAGAGCACATGGCGCATCGTTGCCGAGCGCGGCAGCCTGGTCTGGGACGGCGATGACGAGCTGAAGGCCGAGGTGGCGCTGCCCGTTCGCGACGGCCTGTTCGACCGCACCGGGCCGATCGCCGTGCCGCCGCTCGACCCCGCCGACCGCGTCGGCGGCCATCTCGGCATCATCCAGGACTTCATGCGCGCCATCGAGACCGGCACCGAGCCGGAGACGCGGGGCGCCGACAACATCAAGAGCCTGGCCATGGTCTTCGGCGCCATCGAGAGCGCCGAGACCGGACGGCGGGTAGCGATCGCAGAGGAAGCACAATGACGTCAAACCCGCTTCTCGACATCAGGATCGGCACCATGGTGCGGGCCAATCTCGACGACCCGGCCGCCTATATCAAGGCGATCTTGCCGCTCGGCTTCGAGAGCATCCAGCCCTTCTTCTGGCAGACGCTCGGCGGCAAGGATCTGCCGCGGCTTGCCGGCCAGATCCACGAGGCGATCGGCGATGCCGACGTCACGGTGTCCTCGATCGGCGTGTTCGGCAATCCGCTGGAGGGCGGCGATGTCGATCGCGGTGTGCTCCAGGCCTGGGAAACGGTGATCGACAACGCGCATCTGTTCGGCACCTCGATGGTCAGCGGCTTCACCGGCCGCCTCCGCGGCAAGCCGCTGCCGGAAAGCCTGCCGCGCTTCAAGGAAGTCTGGGGTCCGCTGGCAAGACGCGCCGCCGACAAGGGCGTGCGCATCGCTTTCGAGAATTGCGCCATGGACGGCAACTGGGCTGGTGGAGACTGGAACATTGCCCATAATCCGGACGCCTGGGAGCTGATGTTCAACGAATTGCCCGACGACAATCTCGGACTGGAATGGGAGCCCTGCCACCAGCTCGTCTACCTGATCGATCCGTTGCCGCAGATCCGCAAATGGGCGCCGCGCATCTTCCATGTCCACGGCAAGGACGCGACGGTGCGCTGGGACGTGATCCGCGAGCACGGTGTATTCGGCCGGCTGCCGTTCGTGCAGATGCGCACGCCGGGCTTCGGCGACAGCGACTGGG
The DNA here is from genome assembly GCF_042682105.1 of Mesorhizobium calcicola. Classification (NCBI taxonomy): domain Bacteria; kingdom Pseudomonadati; phylum Pseudomonadota; class Alphaproteobacteria; order Hyphomicrobiales; family Phyllobacteriaceae; genus Mesorhizobium; species Mesorhizobium calcicola. Next base: position 69,349 of record NZ_JBHUGY010000032.1, on the reverse strand, counting down.
TGCGGGTGATCAGCGAATTGCGGTTGGCCGGCTACAAGGGCGCCATCGACATCGAGGGCTGGCACGATCCGGTCTATCGCGACGAACTGGAGATCACCGGGCAGGCACACGCCCTGGAGTATCTGAAGCAATGCCGGGGAGGCGCCAGCTACCTGCCTAACCCGGTGTGAGGGCGGGCCGGCGGGAGGTGCCGGCTGCCCAAGATTGCGGCGCACTGCCGAAGCGATCGTCGAAAACCCCTCGGCTTAGCCAGGGAAAAAAGGGAGGATAAGTGCATGAGCATGACGATGAGAAGGACACTTCTGCGCTCGACCATCGTGGCCGCCGCCACGACACTCGGCGCTGCAATCTCTATTTTGCCCGCGCAGGCGCTCGACGCCCAGTGGTGCAAGGACGTCCACATCCGCTTCTTCGTCGGCGGTGCCGAGGGCGACGCTTTCGGCTCCATCGTCTACAATGGCGCCAAGCAGGCGGCAGCCGATCTCGGGCCGAAGGTCGACTACATCTTCTCGGGCTGGGACGTCGAAAAGATGGTGCAACAACTGCGCGAAGCGGTCGCGGTCAAGCCGGGCGGCATCGCCATGATGGGCCATCCGGGCGACGCGGCGATCATGCCGCTGGCCGAACAGGCGCACAAGGACGGCATCAAGATGATGTACCAGAACGTACCGGTGCCGACGGTGACGGCGGCGTTCGGTGGCGGCTATGTCGGCGCCCAGCAGGAGCAGCAGGGCCGCGCGCTCGGCGCCGAGGCGTTCAAGCTGGCCAAGCTGAAGGCCGGCGACAAGGCGATCATGATCGGCCCATTCGAGAACGAGAGTCGAGGCGCACGCGAGCGCGGGACAGTCGCCGCACTGAAGGAGGCCGGCATCGATGTCGTTCAAATCAATTCTCAAACCGAGTGGGCAGCCGATCCGAATCTCGCGATCCCGTTGATCACCGCCGCGTTGCTCAACAATCCCGGCGTCAAGGCGGTCGGTTACCCCGGCGGGCAGATGCTCGGCAATGTGCCGACATACATGCAGGCCGCGGGGAGGAAGCCCGGCGACATCTTCAACTTCGGCTTCGACACCAGCCCGCAGATCGTCGAAGCCTTCAAGGGCGGCTGGGTGCAGCTGACGGCTGACCAGCAGCCTTTCCTGCAGGGCTATCTGCCGATCCTCAGCCTCTGCCAGCAGGTGGTACTGGGTCTGGCGCCAATGAATGTCGACACCGGCGCCGGCTTCGTCACACCTGAGAATTACGAGATCGTCGCCGAGCTGGCCAAGCAGGCGCTACGCTGACCTCCCAAGCCGTCGGCCGGGATTGAGCCCGGCCGACGGAGCCGCCGGCGACAAGCCGGCAAGAGACAATCAAGCGAGGATACGATGGCCGAACGCATCATCGAACTGCGCGACATCAGCAAGTCCTATGGCCACGTCTATGCCTTGGGTGGGGTCAATCTCAGCGTCGACCGCGGCGAGGTGGTCGGCCTCATCGGCGACAACGGCGCCGGCAAGTCGACGCTGATCAAGATCCTGTCGGGCGTGGTCAAGCCGACCAGCGGCGAGATTCTCATCCGCGGCAAACCGGTGACCGGATGGAGTGCGGCGCGCTCGCGCGACGCCGGCATCGAGACGGTGTTCCAGGACCGGGCGCTGGCCGTACAGCAGACAATCGTGCGCAACATCTTCATGGGCCGCGAGCTCACCGGCTTTCTCGGCTGGCTGAAGGTCAACAAGGAGATCGAGGAGGCGAGCCGGCTGATGCGCGAGATCGGCTTCACCTCGAAAGTGTTCACGCCGCAGTCGATCGTCGGCCAGCTGTCGGGCGGCGAACGCCAGGGCGTGGCGATCGCGCGGGCCATCTACAAGCAGGCGGAGCTGATCATCCTAGACGAACCGACGACGGCGCTGTCGCTGACCGAGACCGCCAAGGTCTTCCATTTCGTGCGCCAGGTGCGGGCGAGCGGCCGCTCGATCCTGTTCATCGGCCACAACATCCATCATGTCTTCGACATCGCCGATCGCTTCGTGGTGCTGGACCGCGGCAAGGTCGCGCTCTCGGCCGATCGGCGCGAGGTCAAGTCGGCCGAAGACCTCATCAACTTCATGGAAGATGTCGCGCATCCCGGCGGATTGCCCGGGCTGCACGAGGCCGGCGAAACGGAGCAGCGAGCGCGATGAGCAAGACCATGGAACCCGATCTCGATAGCCCCCTCGGCGGGCATGGTGGGGCAGCTCGGAAAGAGTGGAAACACCCGTCCGATCACTGGCTGCGCGGCTTTGTCCTCGACAACCGGGCGGCACTCGGCACGCTCGCCGTGTTCATCGTCATGATGGCGGTGTTCATGATCGCCAACCCGACCGTCTTCACCACCTGGTATCTCTACAGCTCGGTGCTGACCACGCTGCCGGTGGCGCTGTTCGTGGTGGTGCCGCTGGTCTTTGTCGTCACCTGCGGCGAGATCGACCTGTCGTTTCCAGCGACGATGGGTTTTGCTTCCTGGGTCTTCGCGCTGGTCGTGCAGGCCGGCTACGATCCGTTCCTGGGCATTGCCGCGGCACTCGTCACCGGCATGCTGCTCGGTTTCCTGGTCGGCTCGCTGGTCGTCTATGGCGGGCTGTCGTCGCTGATCGCCACGCTCGGCATGAATTTCCTGCTGCGCGGCCTGATCCAGATCATCAACGAGGGCAAGTCGACCGCGTTGACCAGCCTCAGCAACAGCTGGGCCTACACAATCTTCTCCAGCCAGGTCTACGGCATTCCGGTGCAGATTTTCTGGGCCATCGCCTTCGTAGTGCTGTCGGCGATGCTCTACAACAGGCACCGTTTCGGCGCGCAGGTGAGGGTGGTCGGCGACAATCCCGACAGCGCCCAGCAGATGGGCATCGACGTCAAGCGCGTGCGGGTCAAAGTGTTCGTCTTCGTCGGCATTGGGGCGGCGATCGCCGGCACCTTCTCGGTGATGATCAACTTCACCTGGTGGCCGACCGCCGGCGACGGCTATCTCTTGCCGGTGCTGGCATCGGTGTTCGTCGGCGGCACGCCGACCTGGGGCGGTATCGGCACCGTCGTCGGCGGCGCGATCGGCGCCGTCACCGTGTCGTTCATCCAGACCGGCGTCGTGGCGGCGGGCCTGAGCGGCTTCTACGTGCAGTTCTTCAACGGCCTGATCATCATCCTGTCGCTGCTCGGCCATAAGTGGAACCAGGCTCGGTATCGCTAGGCGGGAATTTGAGGCCGCTCACACCGCCGCGACAAACCCGTCCAGAACGCGTTTCTGGCCGGCTTTGTCGAAGTCGATGGTCAGCTTGTTGCCTTCGATGGCCGAAATGTTGCCGTTGCCGAATTTCTGGTGGAAGACGCGGTCGCCGACATTGAAGGGCGACGGCTTGTCGGCGACGGATTTGGCGACCAGTTCGCCGTCGATGGTGCGGCCTTTGACCGAGGTGCGGCCGGCGCCGTAGCCGCTGTCGGTCTCGCCATAGCCGATGCGCTCGACCTGATGGCCGGAGCGCGTGCCCCAGTTGCGGTCGGTCGCCTCCGTGCGGTTGGCCTGTGCGCGCTGCCAGCCCGGCGTCGAATAGGTGTTGGAGAAGGCGCCGGATTTTTCGGCGTTGGCGCCGACATTGTCGAAACGCGAGGCGCCATAGGGGTTCTGCCGGCCGCCACGGCCAGAGGCGAAGGAGCCGCCGCCATAGGGGTTGCCGTAGCCGCCATAGGAATTGCCGCTTTCGGCGATCTCGACATGGGATTCCGGCAGCTCTTCGAGGAAGCGCGACGGGATGGTCGATTGCCAGAGCCCATGGATCAGGCGGTTGGAGACGAACCAGATATGCAGGTTCTTCTTGGCCCGCGTCAGGCCGACATAGGCCAGCCTGCGCTCTTCCTCCAGTCCGGAGCGGCCGCCTTCATCGAGCGCGCGCTGGTGGGGAAAGAGGCCTTCCTCCCAACCGGGGAGAAAAACCGTCTCGAATTCGAGGCCCTTGGCCGAATGCAGCGTCATGATGCTGACGGCGTCCTGGCCGGCATTCTGCTCGGCATCCATGACCAGCGCCACATGTTCGAGGAAGGAGCGCAGCGATTCGTACTCCTCCATCGAGCGGATCAGTTCCTTGAGGTTCTCCAGCCGGCCCGGCGCCTCGGCCGAGCGGTCGTTCTTCCACATGTCGGTGTAGCCGCTCTCCTCGAGAATGGTCTCGGCGAGCTCAGTATGCGGCTTGGTTTCCAGCGCCTTCTGCCAGCGCTCGAAATTGGCGGCCACTTCGCGCAACGCGGCGCGCGGCTTCGGCTTCAGTTCGTCGCTTTCGGCGAGATTGCCGGCGGCCTCCAGCATCGGAATGCGCAGCGCACGCGCCGTGTCGTGGATCTGGCGGATAGTGGCTTCGCCCAGCCCGCGCTTGGGCACATTGACGATGCGCTCAAAGGCAAGGTCGTCGCCGCTGTTGGCAACGACGCGGAAGAAGGCCAGCGCATCGCGGATTTCCATGCGCTCGTAGAAGCGCGGGCCGCCGATGACGCGGTAGTTGAGGCCGAGCGTGATAAAGCGGTCCTCGAAGGCGCGCATCTGGAAGGACGCGCGCACAAGGATTGCCATGTCGTTGAGATTGTGCTTCTGGCGCTGATAGGCCTCGATGGTCTCGCCGACGGCGCGGGCTTCCTCCTCGGAATCCCAGGCGGCGTGGACATGCACCTTGTCGTCCTCCGGCTCGTCGCGGTCGGTGAACAGCGTCTTGCCGAAGCGGCCCTCATTGTGGGCGATGAGGTGGGAGGCAGCGCCGAGGATGTGCGCGGTCGAGCGGTAGTTGCGCTCCAGCCGGATGATGGTGGCGCCGGGGAAATCCTTGTCGAAGCGCAGGATGTTGTCGACCTCGGCACCGCGCCAGCCATAGATCGATTGGTCGTCGTCGCCGACGCAGCAGATATTAACTTTGTTGTCGCTCACGGGCTGTTCCGCGCCTGCGGGCGCGGGCCCTCCGCGCGGGCCTCGCAACGGCTCGGACGGACGGTCGTCCTTGCGGCTTTCGGCCGATTGGAGACCGGTCGATGAAGATGGACGCGAGGGTTGCGGCCGCTGCGCCAGGAGGCGCAGCCACATGTACTGGGCGGTGTTGGTGTCCTGATATTCGTCGACGAGGATGTATTTGAAGCGCTTGTGGTATTCCTTCAGCACATCCGGATTGGCGCGGAAGATGCGGATCGGATGGCACAACAGGTCGCCGAAATCGCAGGCGTTCAGCGTCTGCAGCCGCGCCTGATAGGCCTTGTAGAGTTCGCGGCCCTTGCCGTTGGCGAAGGCGCGGGCGTCGCCCTCGGCGATGTCGGCCGGGCCTTGCCCCTTGTTCTTCCAGCCGTCGATCATCTGGGCGAACTGCTTGGCCGGCCAGCGCTTGTCGTCCAGCCCCTCGGCCTGGATCAATTGCTTGATCAGCCGCACGACGTCGTCGGTGTCGAGGATGGTGAAGTCGGAGCGCAAACCGGCAAGCTCGGCATGTCTGCGCAGCAGCTTCACGCCAATCGAGTGGAAGGTGCCGAGCCACGGCATGCCTTCGACATTGCCTTCGCCGATCAGGATGCCGATGCGCTGCTTCATCTCGCGCGCGGCCTTGTTGGTGAAGGTGACGGCGAGGATCTGCGAGGGGAAGGCCTTGCCGGTGGCGAGGATGTGGGCGATGCGGGTGGTGAGAACACGCGTCTTGCCGGTGCCGGCGCCGGCCAGCACCAGAACCGGCCCCTCGGTGGTTTCCACCGCCAGCCGCTGCTCGGGGTTCAGCCCCTTCAGATAGTCGGGGGCATTGTTGTGGCCGCCGCGGGCCGCCATGGCGCGCGCGGCAATGCCCGACGGGGCCGCGGGCCGCGCATTGGGTTCATCGAAAAAGGGCATGTCTTCGGAAAAGCCGGACATCTCCCCCGAATGTAGTGATTCGGGAGCGAAAGGCCAGAAGTGTCTACGTTTTGTTCCGCTAAAGTGCCCGATGTCGGGGTTCAGGCCTTGCGATAACCGAGGGCGACGAAAAATCGATGCCCGAACGCGCGCGCCTCGTCCGTCATCACGGCGCCGAGAGCGACCTGCATCTGGTCGTAATAGTGGCTGCCGGCGGGCGATGTCAGGAAAGTCTCGTAGAGCTTGAGATCGTCAAGCGGCAGCTCCCGGTAGATGTAGGCCACCGATGCCATGACGTCCGTTTCGATGTCATGGCGAAGGCCTTCGGATCGCTGGCGCAGCAGGGCCATGATCTGGTCGTCGGGCAGGGGCTTTCCGGCCGCCCCTAGCATCTCCGAAAGCATCGCGTAGCCCATGTTCAAGGCTACGGCTTCTCCGGTGTCGACAGCGCTGAGATCATCGATGAGCTTCTTGTACAGTGCGAGTCGAGCCGGATCCCGGGACGGAAGTTCGCCCAGGATCTTGGGACCTTCGATCGTCTTTCGTTGCCTTTGTTCTGGAGTGGAGGCCTGGATTTCCAGCGCCGTGACATGTTTGCCCAGGGGCGACGCGTAGAATGAGGCGAGGTCGGCCAGGTCCTTGGCCGGCAGTTTGTCCGCCATTCGCGCTTCGATGGCTGCTTCCATCTTGTTCGCGTCAAAGGCGCCTTCCAGAGCTGCCGCGAGTGCATCCTGGACTTTTTGCGGCGGCGTTCCCGGCGCCGATTTCACGGCTGCGACGAAACCCGGGCCGGTAGCCATCAGCATCTCGTGGAAGCCGTTCGCCTTGTTGATCTCATGCAGCGTCTGCGCCGGCGCGGCCACGGAGAAAGAGACAAGGCAACAGAGTGCAAGCACTAGGCGCGTCAGCGGCGGAACGAATGACGTCATTTGCTTGCTCCCGCGGAGAGATGATGGACACTGCTGGAAAACCCGACTGCAGGCAAGATGGATTGCCACCTTGGCGTGTGTGTTGCCTTGACAGGCGGGGCGGGCGGGAGAAAGCTGGGCAGAGGGCAGGAACGGGTGCAGCGGGCTGTCCCTGGGCGTGGCAAAGCGCAACAGTCGAAGGAGTATCATCTTGGCTGTCACCATCACCTCCCTCATCCTTTTCCTCATCGGTCTGGCGCTTGGCGGCGGCGGCATCCGGTTGGCTTCGCTGGGCGGCAGCTGGTACTATATTATCGTCGGTCTCGCCTTCCTGATCGCCGCCTGGCTGCTCTACCGGCGCCGGTCGACTGCTTTGTGGCTCTACGCGGCGATCGTGATCGGCACGCTGGCCTGGGCAGTCTGGGAGACCGGCTTCGACTGGTGGGAACTCGGCCCGCGCGGCGGCATCATCGTGCTGGTGGCGCTGTGGCTGCTGACGCCGTGGGCGAGGAGAGGCGTAGCCGGCCCCGACGCGCGCGCGCCGCTCATCCTTGCCGTGCTGGCATCGCTGGCGGTTGCCGGCTATTCGATGACCGCTGACCCGAAAGGCATTGACGGCGAACTCAGCACCGACAAGGTGGTCGCCAATGCCAACCTCGGCAACGACGTGCCGACTGGCGAGTGGCACTATTACGGACGCACCCAGTTTGGCCAGCGCTATTCGCCGCTCGACCAGATCAGGCCGGACAATGTCTCCAGGCTGCAGCCGGCATGGACCTATCGCACCGGCGATGTGAAGGGGCCGGACGACATCGGCGAGACCACCTATCAGGTGACGCCGCTGAAGATCGGCGACACGCTCTACATCTGCACGCCGCATAATTTCGCCATCGCGGTCGATGCCACGACCGGCACGGAAAAATGGCGCTACGATCCCAAGATCAAGCTCGACAAGGATCGCCAGCACCAGACCTGCCGCGGCGTGTCCTATTATGCCGATGCCGCCATCGCTGTCGGCCAGCCCTGCGCGACCCGCATCTATCTGCCGACCTCGGATGCGCGGGTGATCGCGCTCGACGCCGCCAACGGGCAGGTCTGTCCGGCCTTCGCCGAGGGCGGCACGCTGAACCTTCTGACCAACATGCCCTATCCGAAATCGGGCTATTACTACTCGACCTCGGCGCCGCTGATATCAGGCAGCAAGATCATTGTCGGCGGCGCGGTCAACGACAACTATTCGACGCAGGAGCCGTCGGGGGTCATCCGCGCCTATGATGTCGGCACCGGCGCCTTGGTGTGGAAGTGGGATTCCGGCAACCCGGACCAGACGACGCCGCTGGCGGCGGGCCAGACCTATACCGCCAACTCGCCCAACATGTGGTCGACGCCGAGCGCCGACGAGAAGCTTGGGCTGCTCTATGTGCCACTCGGCAACCAGACGCCGGACCAGCTCGGCGCCGGGCGCAGCGACAATGTCGAGAAATTCTCCTCCTCGATTGCCGCGCTCGACCTCAACAGCGGGCAGTTGCGCTGGGTGCGGCAGACCGTGCACCACGACCTCTGGGACATGGACGTGCCGGCGCAGCCGAACCTGATCGACATCACCAAGGCCGACGGCACGGTGGTGCCGGCGCTGGTCGGGCCGACCAAGCAGGGCGACCTCTATGTGCTTGACCGGCGCACCGGTGAGCCGGTCGTTGCAGTCAAGGAAGTGCCGGCGCCCGGCGGCGCCGTCGAGGGCGATCACACGTCGCCGACGCAGCCGGTGTCGGATCTCTCCTTCAGCCCGAAGCCGCTGACCGATGCCGACATGTGGGGCATCACCATGTTCGACCAGCTGGCCTGCCGGATCGCCTTCCACAAGCTGCGCTACGAAGGCCGCTACACGCCGCCCTCGGTGCAGGGGTCGCTGATTTATCCCGGCAATTTCGGCGTCTTCAACTGGGGCGGGGTGGCGGTCGATCCCGTGCGGCAAGTGCTGTTCGGCATGCCGACCTATCTGGCCTTCACGTCGAGACTCGTGCCCCGCGCGGACGTGCCGCCGCCGGGCGACAACACCAAGGGCAGCGAGCAGGGGCTGAACCGCAACGAGGGCGCGCCCTATGCGGTTGTGATGGGGCCGTTCCTGTCGCCGCTCGGCATTCCCTGCCAGGCGCCGCCCTGGGGTTATGTCGCGGGCGCGGATCTGCGGACCGGCACCATCGCCTACAAGCATCGCAACGGCACCGTCTACGATATGACGCCGCTGCCGCTGCCGCTGAAGGTCGGCGTGCCGGGCATTGGCGGGCCGATCATCACCGCCGGCGGCGTCGCCTTCCTGGGTGCCGCGGTCGACAATTATCTGCGCGCCTATGACCTGACGTCGGGCAGGCAGATCTGGCAGGCCAGGCTGCCGGCCGGCGGCCAGTCGACGCCAATGACCTATACGGTCGCCGACGGACGCCAGTTCGTGGTTATCGTCGCCGGCGGCCATGGCTCGATCGGCACCAAGCCGGGAGATTATGTGATGGCCTACGCGCTGCCGAAGTAGGGGCTCCGCGGGGTGAGCGATCCGCCTAACTGATCCCGAGATGGCTCCGCAGGCTGGGCACCGAGCCGAGCGTGCAAGCCCTCGACCAGGGTGACGACGGAGAGGTCGTTGGCACCAGAAGGGCTGGCGCGACGTCACGGCTTTCGTGCCGAAACCAGGAGGTAGGCCTTGGTGATCGCGCCGAAATAGCTCGCGATCAGCCGGCAGACCGCCGTACTGCTAAAGCTCATGGTCAGGCTCATGGCGCCTTTGCGATGTTCGGATGCCGGCCAGGCGACAAGATTGCGGCGGAAGCCGCCGAGACATTCATCCGTAGCGTCTTCGACAATCACGTCTTTGAAACCCAACTCGTCGAACTGGGCCCGGTAGGACGGAATGTCCGGGAAGAGGTTGGCCTTTGGCACGCCGATGCGGTCGGAGATGCCGGATGTGAACCTTCGGAACAGGATATCGGAGAGGACAAGCGCGCCGCCGGGCTTGAGCACGCGAAAGGCTTCCGCCAGGAAGGCTGCGCGGGTGCCGAAATGGAAAGCGGCTTCCACGCAGATCACCGCATCGAAGCTTTCATCGGCAAAGGCGAGCTTGACGGCATCCATCTGGAGCACCGTCGCACCCGGGGCGTTCTGGCGTGTCGTCGCAACTTGAGCGGCGGAGATGTTGATGGCGGTGACCGCCTGCGGCGGATAGCTGAGCAGCAAACGCCTGGTCGAGGCGCCGAGCCCGCAGGCAACGTCCAGGATGCTGCCATCCTTCCTTGGCAGCCGCGCCAGCAACGTGTCGACCAGCGCTTCGCTCGCCTCGCGCTGCGATGCCGCGCCTGTCGCCCAATAGCCGAAATTGTAGAAGCCGCTGCCGCCATAGTAGCGGCGCTGCTTGCCGCTTTTCATGGCCCGGTCGTAGATGCGGACCATCATGCGATCTTTTGGCATTGTTCGTTCCGTCAGCGTGTGGATCAAAGCATGTCGGGAAGGGCGACGAGATCGCGGAAACGGCCGTTGGCGCGTGCCTGGCGGATAGACCCGCCGCGCGGCCGCAAGATGACCTCGACCTTGCCATGAGGCCGATGCGTCACGGCAAGGCGGTGGCCGATGCTCGAGCCAACCGGCAACTCGACCGAACGCTTTGTGAGGATGGTCGCCAGCGCGATGCGCATCATCTGATAGCCGAACGTCGTGCCCGGGCACATATGGCCGCCAGCGCCGAACACAAGATATTGGTATGGCGACGGCTTCAGGTTGCTCCAACGGTCGGGGTTGAAACGATCGGGTTCCGGGTAGAGCGAGGGGTCGCGGTTGATCAACATGCCGCCGATAAGGACCCTTTCGCCGCGCTTCACGTCCTCGCCGCCGAGGACGGTGCTTCCTGTTGCCTTGCGCATCAGCAGCGGTACCGGTGGGAACAACCGCATGGCTTCCTTGACCGTGGATTCGAGCAGCGGCACCCGATCGAGCGCGCTCATTGTCACCGGTCCGCGGTCCAGCGCGGCATCGAGCTCGGCAACGAGGCGGGTCATGATGGCAGGGTGTTGGGTCAGCAGGATCATTGCCCACGAGAGCGCGTTGAGGCACGTGTCGTATGCAGCGCCAAAGAAGAAGCTGATGATGCCGCCGATCAATTGTGGGCTCGGCGGGTTGCCGGCCTCGTCGAGGTTATTGGCCAGCAGGGCCAGAATATCCTGGGCGTCCGGATTGCCCCGCTTTTCCGCTGCCCAGGTGAGGATGGCACGTTCGAGCTTCGGTGCTTCGAGGATCCAGCGCACATAGGCCGGGCCGGGTACGATCCAGCTTGCTGTCATCAGGCTGCCGATCATGTTGGCGACCGGCAATCCACGGGCGGAATCGTCACCGAACAGCAGCCCTATGGCGAGATGTTTCGCCATCTGGGCGCTGATCTTCGTCAGCGGCAAGGGAATATCAACTGGCCAGCCATCGACAAGCGATTCCGCGATCGACGCCATCTTGGGCGCCATGGCGAGCACCGGGGAACGCTTGAGTGGCGGCAAGAACATCTTGCGGTAGTGTTCGTGACGCAGGCCGCGCAGTCGCGTCATGCCATAGACGAGGCGCGAAGAAGCATGGTTCTTTCTGCCGGCCATGTTGATCTGGACGTTGACCCAGGTTTCGGTCCCGGACAACAAGGTCCGGCATAGCCCCGTATCGGCAACCACGAAAAGCCGCTTTGGATTGGCGCGGGTGGAATGCGGATAGTCGATCTGTAGAAATGGGCCATGCTCGCGGTGCGCATCACGCACGGTGACCAACGGATCGGCGAGAAACCGCGCTATAAAGCCAAGTGACCGGCGCCTGCCCAGTCCATATGCCAGCATGTAAAGTCCCCCAACCCCACTTGGCACCCTAAGGATATCTTCGCGCCGGTCCATAGGTTTCTGCGGATCGATTGACGTAGCCTGCCGGTGAACACCGTCACCCAACAGTGACTGGACCATGCAAGGCCCGACCCTATCTTGCCCCGCAACGAGACTTCCCGAAACCGAGGAGCAAATCCATGACAAAACCTAACGCCAACACCAAGCCGGCCATCACCCAGGCGATGATCGACGCCTATGATGAATACACCCATCTGACGCTCGACCGCCGCCGCTTCATGCAACAACTGACCAGGCTCGCCGGATCGGGCGCGGCGGCGGCGGCGATCGCGCCGCTTTTGGCGGCGAATTCGGCGCAGGCGGCAATCGTCGCCGACAACGATCCGCGCGTGAAGGGCGAGGACATCAGCTATCCCGGCAGCGGCGGCGAGATGAAGGGCTATCTTGTCAGGCCGGCGGACCAGACCGGCAAGCTCGGCACCGTCATCGTGGTGCATGAGAACAGGGGCCTCAACCCGCATATCCGCGACGTCGCGCGGCGCGTGGCGCTGGAAGGGTTCGTGGCACTGGCGCCGGATTTCCTGTCGCCGCTCGGCGGCACGCCTGACGATGAAGACAAGGCGCGCGACCTGTTCGCCAAGCTCGATCCGGCGCAGACGGTGGCCAATGGCGTGGCAACGGTCGCTTTCCTCAAGGCTGACAAGGACGGCAACGACAAGGTCGGTGCCGTCGGCTTTTGCTGGGGCGGCGGCACGGTCAATATGCTGGCCGTCAACGCGCCCGATCTCAGCGCCGGCGTCGCCTATTACGGCATGCAGCCGAAGGCCGCCGATGTGTCGAAGATCAAGGCGGCGTTGCTGCTGCACTATGCCGGGCTGGATGAGCGCACCAATGCCGGCATCGACGCCTTCAAGAAGGAGCTCGACGCGGCGCATGTCGAATACACGGTCTATATCTATGAAGGCGCCAACCACGCCTTCAACAATGACACCTCGGCGGCGCGCTATGACAAGAAGGCGGCCGACCTCGCCTGGGGCCGAACGATCGCGTTCCTGAAGGAGAAGCTAGCCTAGCGTCGTTGTTTCAGCGCGCCGGCTTGTGGAAGGCTACGCCGGCGACCACCAGTGCAATGCCGAGGCAATCGGTCAGGCTTGGAATCTGGCGCAGCACGATGACGCCGATCAGCGTCGCGGTGACCGGCAGCAGCGACAGCATCAGCGCAAAGCTGGCGCGCGGCAAACGCGACATGGCGAGCTGGTCGCAGATGTAAGGAATGACCGACGAGCAGACGCCGACGCCGATGGCGGCGAGAAGCAGCATTGGTGAGAACAAGGCCGGCAGCGCATCGGTGAAGCCGATCGGCAGCACGACGATGAAGGCGATGGCCATGGCCGCGCCGAGGCCGTCGACGCCGTCGCCCGCGCCTGCGCGGGCGACGCGGTGGCCGAGCACGATGTAGCCGACGAACAGCGCGCCGTTGAGGAAGGCCCAGAACAGCCCGACGGGATCGCTCGACCATTTCACGTCGATGAGCAGCAAGATGCCGGTGACGGCAATGGCAAGGGCGGCGAGATTGCGCGGGCTTCTGAAGCCGATCAACGCGATGCCGATGGTGCCGACGAATTCGACCGCCGCCACCAGCGAGATCGGCAAGCGGTCGAGCGCAAGGTAGAACGAACAGTTCATCACAGCCAGGCAGGCCCCGAGGGCCAGCAACAAAAGCCGCGTCGAGCGATCGGCGCGGGCGAAGGTCCGCCATGGACGGGTCAGCGGCGCGAAGATCAGTGCGGCGGTGGCGATGCGCAGCCACGCCATGCCGAGCACGCCGACATGCGGGAACAGCAGCACGGCGAATGACGGCCCGAGGTAGTGGAAGATGGCGCTGACGCCGAACCAGACATGCGGCGGCAGCTTTGCCGCCAGCCCGCCAAAGGTGTGGCCAGCAGGGGCAGGGCTGGCTGCGAGAGCTTGCGTTTGATCATCCATCGGATCAGTATCGCAGGCGGATTTGCCGATTTATATGGATGATGTTTGGCTCTTCCGGCTATTTCTCGCCCGGAAGCAAGGAGTTTTCCATGAAACGCCTTCGAACTGAAAACGCCGACCTCGATGCGGCGGATATGAAGATCCTGCGCCTTCTGGAAAAGGACGCACGCATCAGCACGGCGGAGCTTGCACGCTCGGTCGGCCTGTCGGCGCCGAGTGTCGCCGAGCGCATCAAGCGGCTGCAGGAAAGCGGCGTGATCGAGGCCTATTCGGTCAGGATCAACCCCGCCGCACTTGGCCTGCCGCTGTCGGCATGGCTGCGCATCCGTCCGGTGCCGGGGCAACTGGCCGTGGTGGCCGAGATCATCCGCGAGCTGCCGGAGATCGCGCAATGCGACCGTGTGACCGGCGAGGACTGTTTCATCGCGCTGGCGCATGTCGGCTCGGTGGCCGAGCTCGAACGGGTGATCGACCGCATCATTCCCTATGCGATGACCAACACGGCGATCATCCAGTCGTCACCTGTGGTGGCGCGCTCGCCGCTGGCGGCAGTCAAGCGCCATACTTGAGGGCAAGGGGACTTGAGGGCAAGGGGTCGTCGATTCGAAGATCTTAAGCGTGGCCGCGCTTCAAACGCGCCTGCTTCAGGATAGCGCGCCAGCGGATCATGTCGAACGGGATCGGCTCGTTGCTGTTGGCGATGTGGAAGATCTCGTTGTTGACGTTCTTGAGCGAGCGCCAGAAATCATAGTCGGTGATGCGCGGATCGGCGGCCAGCCTGTCCACTTCGACTTTGATGTCGGTTTTCATGCACGTCCCCCGAACCGGCTTATGCCCCGCCGCCCGTGTCGCTACTTCGATGCGGATCGTTTTTCGACCGACCCGCTGAGTCGCGCAACGGCTCAAATGGCTTGTTCCCGTTAAAACCTCGGTAAGGTTAACGCGGGCGGTCGAGGGCTTCAAGCGGTCTTGCGGCGAATCCCGATCGAACGGCCGGCGCGCTCCGGCATCGGCAGCGCCGAATGGGCGGCGCGCATGGCTTCGACCTTGGCAAGCACATCGGCGGGGAAGGGCGCCACCTTCGGCCCGGACATGTCGACATGCAGCGAAAGCGATTCGGAGGTGGCGGCGAGCCAGCCGTCGACGTGGCGGATTTCCTGGTAGACACGCAGCCGCTTGTCGTCATGGTCGATCAACTGGAAGGTGACCGTCACCTTGTGCTCGAGATGCAGCTCCTGCACGTAGCAGACATGGACTTCCGCCGTGTAGATGGTGAGGCGGCGGTCCCTTGCGTAGTTCGGCCCCATGCCCATCGCCTCGAAGGCGTCGTCCGAGCAGCGGTCGAACAGCACGTTGTAATAGGCCATGTTGAGATGGCCGTTGTAGTCGATCCAGTCCTTTTCGATGTCCATGGGTTGGGAGACGAAGGGGGCGGGAATGGGCATCGAAAGGTCCTTGTTCTGGTCTGGACAGAGCGTGGTCGGTGAGACTACGCATCCATAGATGCATAACAAGGGTGGGCGCTGGTCCATTCGCGGAGGAATTCATGGCTCTGAGCGACCTCAATCCGGTCGAACGCAACGAAGAGGGCATCGCGGCCGTGCTCGGCATCCTCAAGCAGCGGCTCGGCGAGCGCTTCCAGACCGGCCAGGCCATCCGCTCGCAGCACGCCCACACCACCACCTATATCCCGACGCAGGCGCCCGATGGCGTCGCCTTCCCGGAGACGACGGCCGAGGTGCAGGAGATCGTGCGCGCCTGCGCCGCGCACCGGGTGCCGGTCATCGCCTTCGGCGTCGGCTCATCGCTGGAAGGCCACACCAATGCGCCGGGCGGCGGCATCTCGGTCGATACGTCGCGGATGAACCGCATCCTGGCGGTCAATCCGCAGGATCTCGACTGCACGGTCGAACCCGGCGTCACCCGCGAGGATCTGAACCGGCATCTGCGCGACACCGGCCTGTTCTTCCCAATCGACCCGGGTGCCAATGCCTCGCTCGGCGGCATGGCGGCGACGCGGGCATCGGGCACCAACGCGGTGCGCTATGGCACGATGCGCGAGAATGTGCTGTCGCTGACCGCCGTCATGGCCGACGGCGAGACGGTGACGACCGGCAAGCGCGCGAAAAAGAGCTCGGCCGGCTACGATCTGACGCGGCTGCTGGTAGGCTCGGAAGGCACGCTCGGCATCATCACGTCGCTGACCTTGAAGCTGCAAGGCATCCCGCAAGCGATCTCCGGCGGCGTCTGCCCGTTTCCGAGCGTCGAGGCGGCCTGCAACGCGGTCATCGCGACGATACAGATGGGCATTCCGGTGGCGCGCATCGAACTGGTCAACGCGCTGCAGATGCGGGCGATGAAGAATTATTCGAAGCTCGACTATCCCGAGAGCCCGTGCCTGTTCGTCGAGTTCCATGGCAGCGATGCCGGCGTGGCCGAGCAGGCCGAGACCTTCGGCATGATCGCCGAGGAGAATGGTGGCGGGACATTCCTGTGGACCAGCGTCGCCGAGGAACGGACCAAGCTGTGGAAGGCCAGGCACGACGCCTACTGGTCGTCGCTGACGCTGCGGCCGGGTGCCAAGGGGCTGTCGACCGACGTCTGCGTGCCGATCTCGCGCTTTGCCGAATGCGTCACCGAAACCGAAGCCGACATCGCCGAGATGGGCCTGATCGCGCCGATCGTCGGCCATGCCGGCGACGGCAATTTTCACGTGCTGGTGCTGATGGACGTCGATGACCCCAAAGAGATCGCGCTGTCGGAAAAATTCGTCGCCCGGCTCAACATGCGGGCGATCGCCATGGACGGTACCTGCACCGGCGAGCATGGCATCGGCCAGGGCAAGATCGGTTTCATGCGCAGCGAACTCGGCCATGGCGTCGACATCATGCGGACCATCAAGCAGGCGCTCGACCCGCAAAACATCATGAATCCCGGCAAGATATTGCCGGGCGGCGACCACTAGATGTCGATTGCCGAGACCTTGCTGCCGATCGAGGTGCCGCTGTTGTCCGCCGGCGCGCCGCTGCCTCATGTGTTTGCGGATGAAGGCAGGTTGCTCGTCGCCTACCTCGCCAATGCTCCAGATACATCTTTCGATGGCACGAAACCGCGCTCGGTTTCGCCGCTGACAGGCAACCAGTCAGTCGCCATCCTGGCGGCAGAGCCTTACCTGGCATTTCAGTTCGGCCCGCCGAATGACGAGGCCGTCAGTGGCCATCGTCTCTATCAGTCGGGCTTGCGGGCCTACGAGGCATTTGAGGTCTGCAACTCGTCGTGGATAGCCTCCCTGGAAAAGGCAAATCGGGTTCATTCGTCCCATACAGCCGAACTGTTTTCAGACTATCGGCATTTCATCTTGACGTTCCACGATTCGACGCTGGAGTTCATCGCCAAGAGTTTCTCGACAAGCCTTCGCAAGGGAGCGGTTTTGACGGCGCTGATGGAGGCCGCCGGAGAGGGCGCCTGACCTCTCTAGGCGGAGGTCTCGCAAGCTCGTCATGCGCGATACTTAGGCCCGGCCTAGTGAAGACAACCCGAACGCGTCAGGACAAAAGCGTCGTCTTGACCGCGCCACCATTCGGGTCGAGGCTCCTTCCGCGGTAAGCCTGACAAGGCAGGCGTTGCCAGCGGAGGAGAACTGTCATGGCCATTTCACGCAAGGAAGAAGCGCGTGCGCTGAGCGCCGATGAAAAGGAACGGGTTGAGAAATCGCACCATCCGGCGGTGCAGGAGCTTTCCGACGCCGACCTTTCCGGACTGGTCAAGCTGCTTCGCGGGCGGCGCGACAAGGCGCAGGCCGAAGCACATCGCCGCCGCCGTGAAATACGCGGCAAGGGCGCGCCCAAGGGCGCTGCGCCGTCAAAGGCCGATGGCGGTTCGCAGGTCAAGCTGGCGGTGCTGGCGATGGCGATGCGGCGGCTGAATGGTGAGGCTGAACGGCGGCGCCAGTTGGCGGCTCGCGTTTCGCTCGTCGGGAATGCACGCAAGGCGCTGGCGATGAAGCAAAGTGCGCCGGCGGATGGTCCCGCGCACAATTCACGCACGGCTCACAAAGGCATGCGGGCCGTCGCCAACAAGCGGGCGCCGAAGCTGGTCCGGCCGGCGGAACTCGGCCGGCAGCGCAAGGCGGGCAAGGTGGCGCAAGCCAAGCGCGACGCACGCTGATCCCAGCGACAAGGGCTGTCGGCAGTCGCTTTACCGTGCTGCGGGAAGCTGCTGCCGCGCGCCCTCGACAAGGGCCTGCAGCATCGGGCGGGTCGGCGCGAAGAATGTCGTGCCGGTCTGTGGTGTCGAGACATCGAGCAGGCGGTCGTAGGCGCCCGGCGGATCGCCGACATACATCCGCTGCAGCATCTTCTCGGTGACCCACAGATACCTGGAATAGCCGATGAAATAAGTGCCGAACTCATTCTGCCCGGGCCTTCCGAACGGCATGTTGTCGCGCAAAATGTCATATTCGTTGCCATCGGCATCCTCGATGGTGGCCAGCGACTTGTGAGATTTGCGCGGCGCGTCGTCATCAACGATTTCGATGTTGTCGATCTTGGTGCGACCGATGATCTCTTCCTGGAGAGGCGTTGGCGTTCGCGCCCATGCATTGAGATCGTGCAGATACTTCTGGACGACGACATAGCTGCCGCCGGCAAAGTCGGCATCCTCATCGCCGACGAGCGCCGCGGCGGGCAGATCGAGGCCGGTCGGGTTGGCCGTGCCATCGACAAAGCCGAGCAGGTCACGCGCATCGAAATAGCGGAAGCCCGAAACTTCGTCGACGACCGTCACGCCGTCACCAAGACTGTCGAGCAGAATACGCTCGAATTCGAAGCACATGTCGGTTCGTTCGGACCTGATGTGGAACAGAAGGTCGCCCGCCGTCGACGGGGCCGAATGAACCGCTCCCTTGATCGGTGCAAATGGCTTCAGTTCCTGCGGCCGCCGGTCCGGAGAGAGACGATCCCAGAGATCGCGGCCGATGCCGGCAATGCACGACAGGCGGCCGGAAAGGTCGCGGAATCCGACAGTCTTGACGAGATCATCAAGGCCGCCGAGCACCGAGGCGACCTTGGCGAGAGCGCTCTCTCCGCTGGCGACGGTGACGACAAGAAAGACCGCCGCCGACGACAGTGGAGCATCGACGCTCTGTGCATCGATCGGCACGCGATCCCAGTTCTTGCCCGACATCCGAAAAATCTCCCCTTTTGTGGGATTTATTTCAGATCACCCGAAATCACGCAACGGCGGATGAGACATCGCGCAACACTGAATGAATTGCCTCTTTATCGACACGCGGATGCGGGTAGAGTGCGGCAGAATTTCAATCAACCCGTTCGGAGCTGATGCTCGCACGCCTGTTCGTGATCTTCGGTGGCCTGTTTGTGCTGGTGCTGTGTGCGGCGCTGGTGGTGCCGTATTTTATCGACTGGACCGGCTACCGCGCCGAGTTCGAGCGCGAAGCCAGCGCCATTCTCGGCCGCAAGGTGACCGTGCAGGGCGATGCCACGGCGCGGCTGTTGCCGTTCCCCTCGGTGACCTTCTCGGATGTCGCCGTCGCCGGTGGCCCGAATGGCCAGCCGGCAATGACCGTCGAGACGTTTTCGATGGATGCGGAACTGGCGCCCTTCCTGCGTGGCGAGGTGCTGATCTTCGATATGCGGCTGGTGCGGCCGAGAGCGACCATCGACATCGCCAACAACGGCACGGTCGACTGGGCGATGCGGCCGTCCTCGCCCTTCGACCTCAACCAGATCTCGATCGAAAAGCTGACGGTGACGGAAGGGCAGATCAAACTGCGCCATGCCGCGGGCGGACGCAGCCATCTCATCTCCGAGATCAATTCGACCATCTCGGCCAAGTCGCTGGCAGGCCCATGGCGCATGGACGGCACGCTGCGGCTGGACGGTCTTCACACAACGGTCGCTGCGTCCACCGGCAAGGCCGAAGGCACCGGGCAGATGCGGTTTCGGTTGAAGGCCGATCCCGATGCCTATCCGCTGGTCATCGAGACCGACGGCAATGCCGGCATCGTCAACGGTGCAGCCGTCTACTCCGGCCAGTTCAAGATTTCCGGCGCGGACAAGAACAGCGCCGAGTTGCGCGGCAACGACGGCGAGACGGTGAAGGTCAGCGCCGGCAAGCCCGATCCGGGCTTTCGGCTGAACGGCAAGTTTTCGCTCGATCACCAGAAGCTCGGTGTCGACGAATTCCGCTTCGAGACCGGACCGCTCGACAATCCCTACACCGCCGATGGCAAGGCCTCGGTCGATCTCGGACTGAAGCCGCGTTTCGCCATCGAGGCCAGTGGCGCGCAGGTGCAGTTCGACGAGGCGGTGGGTGCCGCAGCCGGCGCAGGCGCGACACTGGATCAGCGCATCGCGGCGCTCGAGCAAGCGTTGCACGAGCTGCCGAAGCCGACCATACCCGGCACCGTCGAGGTCAAGCTGCCAGCGGTGGTCGCCGGCGATACCACGGTGCGCGACGTTCACCTTTCCGCCGAACCGACCGATGGCGGCTGGTCGGTGAAATCGCTCGCCGCGACACTGCCCGGCCGCACCACGCTGGAAGCCGATGGCATGCTCAGCGTCGAGGATCATTTCGGCTTCACCGGCTCGCTGCTGCTGGCCGTGGCGCAACCTTCCGGCTTTGCCGCATGGCTGTCGAAGGATGTCGACGAGGCGATCCGCCGTCTGCCCGCCGCCGGCTTCAAGGCCAAGGTCGATCTCTCCGAAAAGCGCCAGGCGTTCAGCGATCTCGAACTGATCCTGGGCAAGGCGAAATTTTCCGGCCGCATCGATTCCAGCCAGCCTGACGACGCCAAGCCGTCGGTGCTGATGCGGCTCGAAGGCGGCGAACTCGATGTCGACGGGCTGGCGGCTTTCGCCTCGATCTTCGTCAGCGACAAGGGTGCCAACCGCTTTGCCGACCGCGACCTCGATTTCCAGATCAAGGCCGGGCCGGTCAGCGCCGGCGGCCTGACCGCCGACGCGGTCGACACGGCGCTCAGGCTGCGCGACGGGCTGCTTGAAATCGACCGGTTGTCATTGGGCGGGCTGGCCGGCGCCTCGATCAGCGCCACCGGCCGGATCAAGGATTTTCCAGCGAGCCCGACCGGCAAGCTCGATGCATCGGTGGTTGCCGTCGATCTCAAGCCGTTGATCGACGTTGCCGCCCAGCACTATCCCGACAATGCCGTGCTGAAGGGGCTGGCAAGCCGCGCTGCTGCCTATCCGGAGCTGTTCCAGGACGCGCGCGTCGACCTTGTGGCAAGTGCCGCCGACAATGGCGATGGCACCACGGGGCTGGCGGTGAGCGGACAAGGCAAAGCCGGCGGCTCGGCCTTTTCGGCGTCGCTGTCAGGGAAGGGGGCTGCGGACAAGCTTCTCGAAGCGCCGGTGGCGATGACCTTCAACGCCAAGAACCCCGACGCCACCGCGCTGCTGGCGCTCTACGGCCTGCCGGCGCTGCCGCTCGGCATGCTGGGCGAGGCAAGCACGGACATCCAGGCCAAGGGCACGCTTGGCGGCGGCCTGGCGACGACCTTCAGCCTTGCCGGCGAGGACTTCAAAGCCAGTTTTGAAGGGACGATCGCCGATACGCCGCAGGGCCCCGCCGCCAAGGGCAAGCTCAGCCTCGATGCCGCCGACATCGAGCCGTGGCTGATGACGACCGGCATCGGCCTGCCGGGCATGGGGGCGGGCATGTCGGCGTCGCTCACGGCGCAAGGCGACTACGGCAATGGCCTGCTGGTGCTGGGCGATCTCAGCGGCGCCCTCAACGAGGCGGCGGTGTCGGGCGACGTAAATGTCGACGTCAAGGACGGCGTGCCTTATCTGGCTGGCGCGCTGGCGCTTGACGAACTCGACCTCGATCCGATGGCGGTGGCGCTGTTCGGCGATTCCGCTTTCCTTGCCAATAAGAGTGTGGGCGACAAGAGTGGCTGGCCGGCCGCTCCATTCAGCCAGAAATCGAGCCTGCCGTTCACCGCCGATCTCGACCTGACGACGGCGGCACTCGCCGTCGGCCCGTTCGCCACCGCCTATGACGCCGGCTTTTCGCTCAAGCTCGACCAGGAAGGCATCCGGGTTTCGGACCTCAAGGCGAAATTCCTCAACGGTGGGCTGACCGGCCTGTTCGAACTGAAGAACAATGACGGCACCGGGCTTTTCACCGGCCAGATGAAACTGGCCGGCGCCGATCTGGCGGCCGTTCTGCCGGATGCCGGAATCAGCGGCAATGGCGATTTCTCGACGGCGCTGTCGACAAGCGGCAAGTCGGTCGACGGGATGGTGGCCGCCTTGTCCGGTTCCGGCACGGCGACGCTGAAGAGCTTGCAGGTCGCCGGCGTCAATCCCGATGCCTTCAATGCGTTCCTCGCCAAGGCCGATGCGATCGGGCGTGACATCGATGCGGCCAAGACCGCCGGCTTCGCGCCGCAGATCGCCGCCGACGGCAGCTTTGTCGCTAACGATACCGACATCGCCTTCACGGTTGCCGGCGGCACGGTGCGGGCACCGCCGATCAGCCTCGAGACTCCGGCGGCGACCTTGTCCGCCGACATCACGGCAGACCTCAGCACAACCATGGTTTCCGCCAAGGGAGCGATCACCTATCGGCCCGGCGACGAGGCGCTGGTCGGCTCCGAGCCGGTCATGAATTTCACCGCCGAGGGACCGTTCGGCGCCGTGAAACGGCAGTTCGACAGCGAGCCGCTGGCGCAGTTCCTGACCCAGCGAGCGCTGGAAAGGGAACAGCAGCGCGTCGAGGCGATGCAGGCGACGCTGCTCGAAAAGCAGCGGCTGCGGCGCGAGGTGCGCTACTACGCGGCGCTGCAGGAGGCGCGCGACAAGGCCGCCGAGGAACTGCGCCAACAGGAGGAAGCGGCGCGGCTGAAAGCCGAGGCCGACGCCAGGGCAAGGGCCGAAGCGGAGGCGCAGGCCCAGGCTGAAGCGGAAGCACAGGCGAAAGCCGATGCCGACGCAAAGGCCAAGGCGGATGCGCAGGCCGCGGCCGAGCAGCAGGCCGCCGACGAGGCGGCCAAGGCGCAAGCCGAAGAGCAGGAGCGGCAGAAGGCGGAAGAGGCAATGCGCATCGCCTCGCAGGAAAAGGCAAGGCTCGAGGCCGAACGCAAGGCCGCGCAGCAGGCCCCGAGGGTGGAGCGTGCGCCGCTGCCGGAGGCCAACGACAATCCGCCGCCGGCCAGGCCTAAGTCCAATCCGTTCACCATCGACAATCTGCTGAAGTCGCTGCAGTAGGCAGTAGGCAGTAGGCAGTAGGCAGTAGGCAGTAGGGGGAGACCTTCCCGTTGCTCAATCCGAAGGGGCATTCGTTTCAAAGAAGGGATATCTCGGCGCTGTCGGCGACGTAGCGAGCGTGACGGAAATCGCGAATGGCGGCGAGCCTGCCTTCCTGCCATCCCAGCAGCACGAAGTAGGAAGGCCGCGCCGCCGGGTTGTTGGGATCGCAGACAAGGACTGCCGGCCTGTCTTCGACGAAGCCCGGCACGAAACGCCAATCCTGGACACTCGAATAATTGTGGAAGTAGGTGCCCACTTGCCTGCGACCATTCAGCCGCGCCCTGGCCACCAGCTCCAGCCGCACCTCGTCCGCCAGCATGTCGCGCACCGCGTCGAAATCGCGGGCGTTGAAGCGATCGATGTAGGCGTCGAGGAGCAGGCGTTCTGACGCACTCAGCCTGGGGGAAGGGCGCTCCTCGGGTTCATCGGCGAGCTGGCGCAGCCGGCCGCGGCCGCGATGCAGCGCCGCCTTGATAGCCGGGATGCTGGTGTCGAGCATGGTGCTGATCTCCTGCAGCGAATAGCCCAGGACGTCCATCATGATGACGCTGCTTCGCTGCGCCACCGGAAGGCGCATGAAGGTGTGCAGGCCGGCGGCCGCGGCCTGGCGGTCGACGGTGGGGTTGGCCGGGTCGACGATCATATCCGGATCCTCATCGGAAAAGGCTCTTTCGCGGGTTCGCCGGCGCAGAAAGTCGAGCGCCGCATTGTGGGCGATGCGAAACAGCCAACCCTCCGGATTCGCTATCGGGCCGGTGTTGGGCAGAGCTTCGAACGCCTTGGCCAGGGCTTCCTGCAGCACGTCTTCGCCGTCGATGACCGAGCCCGTCATACGGGCGCAATAGCGGTGCAGCTTGGGGCGCAATTCCCCGAACAGGCGATCGAAAGGCTCGCGGGCCTCACCAGGAATGGGAATGTTCATGCTCCTTCCCGTGATGTCGTCCGCACTTACCGGTCCAGCATGCGATAGCTGCCCACCACGCTCATTTCCTCGCGTTGTGGACGTTCAATGCAACGATCCCTGACGCCGTTTTGAAATGCCTCGAATGCGGCCAGCCCGGTAATGATGTCCGCATGGGCATCGGTCGCCGTCTCGACCAAATGGACGAATGTCCCGTCGCCGGACCGCAATGTCATATAGCGTACGCCCTCCGGCGATTTGTCGCGCAACTCCTCGAAAACGGCCTTGATCAGCCGCTCGTTCTCGTCGGCCCGCTCCGGTTTCGTCTTGTAGCGTATCAGATGACGTTTCATCTCTGCTCTTCCTCTCGTTGCCCTGCGCCTCTTGAGCCTCTCATCACCGAGACGTTGCGAAGAGGCCAAAGGATGCGGGGCGCTGTGAAAATATCGGCGTCATCACGCGCAACCCCCGGAGGTGTCACTCACGGCCCCGATCGAGCAGGCGCCGCAGCATGGGTTCGATGCGCGAGAGCTCGTCGAGATGCGCGGCCGACAGCTCGGCCAGACAATCGTCGGCGCGCTCGGTCAGCCGCAGCAGCACGCGGCGGTGGTCGTCCTTGTCCTGATCCCGCGCGACCAGTCCCGCCTCGCCGAGGCGGTTGACCAGCTCGACGGCGCTATGGTGGCGGATGCGCAGGCGCTCCGCCAGATCGCCGACCGTCACCGGCCCGCCATCCGGATATCCCTTGATCGCCAGCAGCGCCTGGTGCTGGCGCGGCGTCAGCCCGGCGTCTTCGGCCTGCAACTGGCTGAATTCGAGGAAGCGGCGGATCAGGTAGCGGAACTCGGACAGCCGCTGGTAGTCGGCCTGGCTGATGGCGGGACGGGGTTTCTGCGGCTGCGTCATATCGGACATTTGTTCCATTCCGGCGAAAGCTCAAATCGATTTCAAGCAAAACCGGCTTGAATTTTTATATCGTGTTACGATACATAGCCAGCCGACAATCCCCGGCCGGTCGCTTCGACCTTGCCGCGGATCCGCGATGTGGCCCGACGCCAGGAAGCAAAACCACCATGAAGACCCATTCCGATCCCGGCCGTCTCAGGGATTTCACCACGGACGCCAGAGTGCTGCTTGTCGCCGCGATAGCGGTGGTGGTGGCGACGGCGGGGCTGTTTGCCGGCATCGCGCTTTTGAAGCTGATCCGGCTTGCCACCAACATCGCCTATTTCGGCCAGTTCTCGCTTGCCGACATGAAGCTGCAGGACACGCCGCTTGGGCTTGCCGCCGTCGTCGTTCCGGTCATCGGTGCGCTGATCATCGGCCTGATGGCGCGCTACGGCAGCGAGAAGATTCGCGGCCATGGCATTCCCGAGGCGATCGAGGCGATCCTGCTCGGGCGTTCAAGGCTCGACGCCAAGGTTGCGATCCTGAAGCCGCTGTCGTCGGCGATCTCGATCGGCTCCGGCGGACCGTTCGGCGCCGAGGGCCCGATCATCATGACGGGCGGCGCCATCGGCTCGCTAATCGCGCAGATGCTGCCGGTCAGCGACAACGAACGCAAGACGCTGCTGGTTGCGGGGGCGGCGGCCGGCATGACCACCGTGTTCGGAACGCCGATCGCCGCGATCATGCTGGCGGTCGAACTGCTGCTCTTCGAATGGACGCCGCGCAGCTTCATTCCCGTTGCGGTCGCGGCGATCATTGCCGAGGTCGAACGCACCATGCTGCTCATGCCGGGGCCGATCTTTCCGTTCCAGGGCACCATGGCGATTTCCTTCGTCGGCCTTTGCGGCTGGGTCCTGGTCGGTATCTGTGCCGGTCTGTTGTCAGGACTGCTGACGCAGATGGTCTATGCCTGTGAGGACGGCTTCCAGAAACTGCCCATCCACTGGATGTGGTGGCCGATGCTCGGCGGCCTGTTGGTCGGCATTGGCGGGCTGATCGAACCGCAGGCGCTCGGTGTCGGCTATGACAACATCGCCGACATGCTGGACGGCCGCACGATCGCCGCCGCCGCGCTGATGCTGCTCGTGGTCAAGGCCATCATCTGGTCGGTGGCACTGGGCTCGGGAACATCAGGAGGCGTGCTGGCGCCGCTGTTGATCATGGGCGGCGCGATGGGGGCGGTGCTGGCCGGAATTCTGCCCGCGGCGGACCCGGGCTTCTGGGCGCTGCTGGCAATGGCCGCCACCATGGGCGGCACGATGCGCGCGCCGCTGACGGCGACGTTCTTCGCCGTGGAATTGACCGGCAACACGCATGTGCTGGTGCCGCTGATCGCGGCCTGTGCCGCCGCGAATGCCGTCACCGTGCTGTTGATGAAGCGCTCGATCCTGACCGAGAAGATCGCCAGGCGAGGGCACCACCTCGTGCGCGAATATCGCGTCGATCCGTTTGCGCTGACCAGGGTGCGCGAAGTGATGACCTCGCAGGTCGAGAGCGTGCCGGCGACGATGACGCTCCACGGCGCGGCAGCCTTCCTGACCGCGCCGGAGACCAGGCATCCGAGCTTTCCGGTGATCGATGAGAGCAGGCAGGTGCTCGGCCTCATCGATCCGCCGGCGATCCTGCGCTGGCGCCGTGCCGGCAAGCACCGCACGACGACGCTCGGCGAATTGCTGGCCGGAAGCAAGGTGACGCTGGCCTATCCCGACGAATATCTGGAAGGCCTCTCCGACAAGCTGTTGATGGCCAACGTGTCGCATCTGCCCGTCGTCACCCGCGAAGGCCTGCAACTGGCCGGCTATGTCGGCTGGAAGGATCTGATGCGCGTGCGGTCGCGCAAACAGGCCGAGGAGCGCGAGCGCTCGACCTTGCTTGGCTTCGGCACCAGACGCAGGAAAAAGGCGGACGCGGCCGAGAGCGTCTAGGAACTTACCCCGCGCTTCGCCCACGCCAGCACATGCAGCCTGAGCGCCGAGGACAGGTTGGTGTCGCGGGGCCGCGTCTCGTCGACTTCGGCGACGAGAGCAGCGAGCGTCAGGGTTCTGGCCGCCGCGATGGCGACGAGATCGTCATAGAAGGGCTTTTCGAGGGAATAGCTGGTGCGATGGCCGCGAATGGTCACCGAGCGCTTTTCGACAACGCTCATTGATCGTCAGGTTGGCTGGGCTTGTCGCGGTGATGGCCCGCGACGAACCTTTCGCTCTTGTCGGCGATCAGGCGGTCGCGTTCCTTTTCGGCCTTGCTGCGGCCGTGCAAGGCGCGGTTCCGGCTGGCCATTTGTTCCTTGTCCGCCCGCGCTTTCTGTTTGCGGGCCTGACGAAGGTTGACGATGTCGGCCATGGTGCGAACCGTGGCCTATTTCTTGCGGAAGGCGTCGAGCGAGACCACTTCGGCGCCCTTGGTGGCGGCGTCGGCAGCAGCGGGCTTCTTTTCCGGCTCGGCGACGGCCTTCTTCTCAGCCTTCGGCTTTTTCTCGGAGGCGATGGTCAGCGGCTCGGGCGCGGGCTGGTCGGCCGGTTCCTCGACGGCCGCACCGTCCGTCTTGACGTCGAATTCGAGTTCGAAATTGACCGACGGATCATAGAAACCGCGCACGGCCGAGAACGGGATTTCGAGTTTCTCCGGCACGTCGGAGAACGACAGGCCGACCTCGAAGCCGGTGTCGGTCACCTTCAGGTCCCAGTACTGGAACTGGATGACGATGGTCATCTGCTCGGGATAACGCTCGCGCAGCCGCGACGACACGCGCACGCCCGGCGCGCCGGTCAGGAATGTGATGAAGAAGTGATGGTTGCCGGGGAGGCCGGTGCGCGCGACTTCGGCCAGGACCTTGCGCATGACGCCGCGCAACGCCTCCTGGGCCAGAATGTCGTAGCGGATGTGGTCGTCGGCCATGTTCCGGTCGGGTTCCGTTGAATCGTCCGCATAGCTGTAATCAAGCTTGAGGGCGGCGTAAACCGCATATAGATCACCGCCGCACCGAGACGAGGACTATTGCCAACGATTTGATCGCTCAGGCGCTGGCCAGCGCGGTCTGCTTTTCCACTGAGGCTGCGGACCGACGCTTGCCAAAGGCACGCAGGAAGGTGCGTACGCCATTTGTCGCCGACTTCAGCACCTCGTCCTCGCGCGGCGTGCCGCCGAGCATGAAGGTCGTCTGCAGTTCGGCATTGGCAAGGGCGAGAAACTGGCGTGCCGCTACGTCGGGATCCTCGATGGCGAGGTAACCGCCATAGGCCAGCCGGGCGAAGCGGGCGGCGATTGCCGGCCATGTCCGGCCTGGACCCTGTTCGCGCCATTCGGCAAACAGCTCGGGATAGCGCTCGCCTTCGGTCTGGATCAGCTTGCGCAGGAACTTTCCGTCACGGTTGCAGATGCAGTTCTGGTTCATGCGCACGGCGAAGCCGATCAGATCGGCTTCGAGGTCCTTCGGCTGGTCGGGGAAGGTGGCAATGGTGGCGAAGATGCCGGCATTGCAGCGTTCGGTCAGATCGCGAACCACGGCGACGAACAGTTTTTCCTTGTCGCCATGATGGTTGTAGACGGTCTGGCGCGACACACCCGCCTCTACCGCGATCAGATCGATATTGGCGCCGGCGAAACCTTCGCGGCAGAACACCGCAGCAGCGGAATCGACGATCGATATGCGCTTGGCCTCATGGCCGCGTGGCGGGAAAGTGTCAGGAGAAACGTGCAGCTTCATAGAAAACTATATAGATGTGATTGACGAATTAGACAAGAGTGTCTAAATTTGTGGACATAGCTTGAAGAGATTTCGCTCCGGAGAGGCGAAAAGAATTCGCTCTTGGCGAGTCGGAATTTCATGGGACCGAACGTCCTGGGGTTAGACGTCGCCTGGCGGCAGCAAACCAGATTCGAAAGAAGCCTATATCATGAGTCCTAAATTCCTCCGCATTGCGGTCGTGCTCGGCCTGTTGTCCGCCATCGGCCCGTTCGCCATCGACATGTATCTGCCCGCGCTGCCGTCGATCGGCGCGGATCTTCACGCCGGCACCGCCGCCGTGCAGATGAGCCTGTTGATCTTCTTCCTGTCGATGGGCTTCGGCCAGATCGTCGTCGGGCCGATCTCCGACATGGTCGGCCGCAAGCTGCCGCTCTATGGCGGCCTTGCGCTGTTCATGGTCGGCGGCATCGGTTCGGCAATGGCGCCGACCATCGAATGGCTGATCGCTTTCCGCTTCCTGCAAGGCCTCGGCGCCAGCGCCGGCATGGCAGTGCCGCGCGCCATCGTGCGTGACCTGCACACCGGCACCGAAGCCGCCAAGCTGATGTCACTGCTGATGCTGGTTTTTTCGGTGTCGCCGATCCTGGCGCCGCTGACCGGCAGCCAGATCATCGAGAATTTCGGCTGGCGCGCCGTGTTCTGGACGGTGACGGGTGCTGCCCTGCTGGCCGCCATCCTGCTGGCGACCTCGCTCAAGGAGACGCGGCCGGTGGAAGAACGCGCCGGCTCCTCGTTCGGCACTGCATTGTCCGCCTACCGCTTCCTGATGGGCGACCGCAATTTCCTCGGGTTGACCGCGATCGCCGGCTTCGGCATTGCGAGCTTCTTCGTCTATCTGTCGAGCTCGTCCTTCATCCTGATCGACCACTATGGTCTGTCGCCTTCGGTCTACAGCGTGTTCTTCTCGATCAACGCGGTCGCCTTCATCGGCATGTCGCAGCTGACGGGTCTGCTGTCCGAGCGGTTCGGGCTGCGGCGCGTGGTTCGTGTCGCGGTGACCGGCTATGCGACGACGATGGTAGTGCTGTTCGCGGTGATGGCGACAGGCGTCGACCGGCTCGACGTGATGGCGGGTTTGCTGTTCGTCGGCTACGGCTTCCTCGGCCTGGTCATCCCCACCACCTCGGTGCTGGCGATGGAAGAGCACGGCGAGATCGCCGGCACGGCTTCGGCGCTGATGGGCACGCTGCACTTCGGCATCGGCGCGCTCGCCATGGGTGTCGCCGGCGTGTTCTTCGACGGCACGCCGCTGCCGATGGTCGCCGGCATCACGCTGTGTGCAGTGATCTCGTTCACGCTGGCCAAGTTTACGCTCGGCCGTGCGCGCGAAGCCGTCGAGGCGCCAGCGGAATAAACCTTCAAAATCAAGGAAAAGGCCGGGATCGTCCCGGCCTTTTTCATGTCCGGGCCAATCCGGTTTCGGCCAGGATGAACCGCAGCCGCGCCTCAATCGGCGCCAGTGTCTGTTTTCTTTCGGCATCCTGCGTGCGACGGGAGCTGCCGTTGTGCGTGACGCTATTGGGGGAAGGAAGAGAGAAGTGGAGGTTTCTGTTGCCAGGTACCTCCGAACCCCGCCTAGAAGTGCGAACCACTAGGACTTGAATTGAAGCTATCGCACTGCATTAAGCAGCGAGACGTGCTTCCGCATAGTTGTCGTTGGCAACTATAAGTTTAGCCCGATGACGGTGGTACAATGCCGGGCAAAAGTACGATCTTTACACCTTCGTCGATCCTATTTCGCCCCCAGCAAAAGCCGCTCTGTTCTCAACAGCGGTTTTTGGTGGAGGCGCCGGGTACCGCCCCCGGGTCCGAACGGCTTATTTCATCGCCCATTTATCGCCATAGTCGGTCAAGCCGACAAAATGAATATAGGGGCCGATCGCGGAAAATGAAAGGCCGCAATAGCACTTTGTCCCCACCCCAAAACCGCATCGCCAAGGGTTGACTTGGAAGCGGTCTCAACCGAAGCTTTGCAACGGTGAGGAGTTACCGACCTAGCGCACGGGTTGCAGCAGCGCCACAGCCCTCATCGATCGGATTCGTGGCGCCGACGAGGGGAATTTTGATGGCCGACTATCTTGCAGACGTGAAGAAATACGACGCCGCAGCAAGCGCCGATGTGGTCGACAAGATCGTGAAGCATCTGGGCATCGCGCTCAGGAACCGCGATTCCTCGCTGGTCTCCTGCACCGACCCGAAGGAACTCGACCGCGTCAAGGCGGGCTGGGTGTCGAAGAAGCTTGGCATCACTGACGACAAGAAGGCCGACGCTTCGATCGAGAAGGTCTGCAAGGCGATGGCCGCCGACAACACCAAGAACCGCGTCACTTTCTACTACCTGGTTGCCAAGGATCTGGGCAAGCTCGGCTCCCTCTGACGATAGGGCGACCGACGTTGCTGGAAGGGCGTCGGAGTCGCGGCCGGCTTCTTTCGCCCCGTACGGGGAGAAATGCCCGGCAGGGCAATGAAGGGCGGCGCAAACGCCCGGAAAAGAGTGATGGAGCAAGCAACGCTTGCGGCGCTTTGTAGTGTTCGGCCGCCTGTCCGTCGGCTATGATGGCCGTATCACCGAATCGAGCCCGAACCGATGCGCCAATATCTCGACCTCTTGCAGCATGTCCTGGACAACGGCGCCGATCGCGGCGACCGCACCGGCACCGGCACGCGCTCTGTCTTCGGCTACCAGATGCGCTTCGACCTGGCGCGCGGCTTTCCCGTCACCACCACCAAGAAGCTGCATCTCAAGTCGATCATCCATGAACTGCTGTGGTTCCTGGCCGGCGACACCAACATCAAGTATCTCACCGACCATGGCGTTTCGATCTGGGACGAATGGGCCGACGAGAATGGCGATCTCGGCCCGGTCTACGGCAAGCAGTGGCGCTCCTGGCCGGATGGCCATGGCGGCTCGATCGACCAGATTGCAAATCTTCTGAAGGAGATACGCCGCAATCCTCAATCGCGGCGGCTGATCGTTTCGGCGTGGAATCCGGCCGAAGTGGAAGCCATGGCATTGCCGCCATGCCACTGCCTGTTCCAGTTCTACGTTTCCGAGGGCCGGCTTTCCTGCCAGCTCTACCAGCGCTCGGCCGATATCTTCCTCGGCGTGCCGTTCAACATCGCTTCCTACGCGCTGCTGACGCTGATGGTGGCGCAGGTGACCGGGCTGAAGCCAGGCGATTTCGTCCACACGCTTGGTGACGCGCATCTCTACTCGAACCATTTCGAGCAGGCGCGCGAACAGCTGCGGCGCACGCCGAGGGCGCTGCCGACGATGTGGACCAATCCGGAAGTGAAAGACTTGTTCGCCTTCCGCTTCGAGGATTTCCGGTTGGAAGACTACGTCGCCGACGCGTCGATCAAGGCGCCCATCGCGGTCTAAGCCCGCAGATTTGGCTCACTCCTCGAAATCGGGCACCGATCAGTCGATGCCGACCATCACATCCGAAGCCTTGACTACCGCGTAGGCCTGCTTGCCCTTTTCGAGCTTGAGGTCGGCGACGGCTTCGTTGGTGATCGAGGCGGTGACGACGGCGCCGCCAATGTCGATCCGGACATGCGAGGTGGTGGCTCCCTCGACGATTTCGGTGATCGTTCCCTGGAGGATGTTGCGGGCGCTGATCTTCATCGGAGGTTCCTTTCCAAGGTTTGTTTGCCCGTCTTAGCAGAACAATCGATGCCGAACAGACGCTTTCGAACGGTGTCAGGTCTTCCCTTGTTATATTCATGCGGATATATCGGTCGGCAGGCTTCGAGCCGATCGGATTTCAAACCAGGGAGAGTTTTCCATGACGCGCAAAGGTTTCGGATTGAGGGCGATCGCCATTGGTGGTTTTGCGGC
Source organism: Mesorhizobium calcicola (assembly GCF_042682105.1). Taxonomy (NCBI): domain Bacteria; kingdom Pseudomonadati; phylum Pseudomonadota; class Alphaproteobacteria; order Hyphomicrobiales; family Phyllobacteriaceae; genus Mesorhizobium; species Mesorhizobium calcicola. The sequence goes on along the minus strand of NZ_JBHUGY010000032.1, from coordinate 37,005 downwards.
GACGCTGATGGCCGCCGTGCCGGCCGCGCATGCGGAAGACAAGGTCGTCGTGTTCGCCGCGGCCAGCCTCAAGGAAGCGCTCGATGCCGTGAACAAAGCCTGCGAGGCCGATGTCGGCGAAGCCGCGACCGTCTCCTACGCGGCAAGCTCGGCGCTGGCCAAGCAGATCGAGGGCGGAGCACCTGCCGACGTCTTCATTTCAGCCGACCTCGACTGGATGAAATATCTCTCCGACAAGAAGCTGACCAAGCCGGACCCCGAGGTGAAGCTGCTTGGCAACCAGATCGTGCTGGTGGCGCCGAAGGACTCGACGGTTGAAACCAAGATCGAGAAAGGCTTCGATCTGGCCAAGCTGATCGGTGACGGCAAGTTGGCCATGGGTGACGTCAAGGCTGTACCGGCCGGCAAATACGGCAAGGCGGCGCTCGAATCACTTGGCGTCTGGTCGTCGGTCAAGGGCAAGGTGGCGCAGGCCGAGAATGTGCGCGCGGCGCTGAAGCTGGTTTCGACCGGCGAAGCAGCCCTCGGCATCGTCTACGCCACCGATGCGCATGCCGAAAAGGGCGTCAAGGTGGTCGGCACCTTCCCGGAGGATTCGCATCCGCCGATCATCTATCCGGTTGCCCAGACCGCCGATTCGAAGGACAAGGATACGCCGGCCTTCCTGAAATGCTTGCAGTCGGCCAAGGCTGGTGCGCTGTTCAAGGATCAGGGTTTCACTGTCCTGGCGCCGAGCAATTAAGGTACGAAACCAACGCATGAACTGGCTGCTGGACCTCACTCCCGACGAATGGAATGCGGTCCGGCTGTCGATCAAGGTGGCGACGGTGGCGATGCTCGCCAGTCTGCCGCCGGGCATCTTGATCGCGCTGCTGCTTGCCAGAGGCCAGTTCTGGGGCAAGACGCTGCTCAACGGCCTGGTGCATCTGCCGCTGATCCTGCCGCCAGTGGTGACTGGCTATCTGTTGCTGCTGACCTTCGGCAAGCGCGGCCCGGCCGGCGCCTTCCTGGCCGAGCATTTCGGCATCGTTTTCTCGTTTCGCTGGACGGGTGCCGCATTGGCTTGCGGCGTCATGGGCTTTCCCCTGATGGTGCGCGCGATCCGGCTGTCGATCGAGGCGGTGGACCGCAAGACGGAAGCGGCGGCGGGAACGCTCGGCGCAAATCCCTATTGGGTGTTTGCCACCATCACGCTGCCGCTGATCCTGCCCGGGCTGATCGCCGGCGCCATCCTGTCCTTCGCCAAGGCGATGGGTGAGTTCGGCGCGACCATCACCTTCGTCTCCAACATCCCCAACGAGACGCAGACGCTGCCATCGGCGATCTACACCTTCACGCAGGTGCCGGGTGGTGATGACGGTGCGCTCAGGCTGACGCTGATCTCCATTGTCATCTCGATGGCGGCACTGGTCACTTCGGAGGTGCTGGCGCGGCGTGTCGGCCGGCGGATGGACATCGAATGACGGTTCTCGTCGACATCAGCCATCGCCTCGGCGATTTCAGCCTCGACGTCCGCTTCGAGAGCGCAGGGCGGCTGACGGCGCTGTACGGACCCTCGGGCTCCGGCAAGACGACGCTTATCAACATGATCGCCGGGCTGATCCGCCCCGACAAGGGGCGTATCGAGGTCGACGGCCGGGTGCTGGTCGACACCAGCGCGGGCGTTTTCGTGCCGAAGCACAAGCGCCGCATCGGCATGGTGTTCCAGGATGCGCGCCTGTTTCCGCATATGAGCGTGGCCGGCAATCTGCGCTATGGCCGCTGGTTCACGCCGGCAACGGAGCGCTATGCGGACATGGAAGCCGTTGTCGAACTGCTCGGCATCGGCCCGCTGCTGGACCGGCGGCCGGCAAAGCTCTCGGGCGGCGAGAAGCAACGCGTGGCGATCGGCCGGGCGTTGCTGACCAGCCCCAGATTGCTGCTCATGGACGAACCGCTGGCCTCGCTCGACGAGGCGCGCAAGGCCGAGATCCTGCCCTATATCGAGCGGCTGCGCGACGAGACGAAGATCCCGATCGTCTATGTCAGCCATTCGGTCGCCGAGGTGGCGCGACTGGCCAGTGACGTGGTGACGCTGGCGCAAGGCCATGTCATTGCCAGCGGACCGACCGAGGCGGTCATGCAAAGGCTCGACCTGCTGCCGGCGGAGGAGCGCGGCGAGGGCGGCGCCGTGCTGGACACCAGGGTGCTGCGTCATGACGAGACTTTTGGCATGACCGTGCTCGGCTCGGCTGCCGGCGAGATCCGGGTGCCGCGGCTGGCGGTGAAGACAGGGGCGCCGGTGCGCATCCGTATCCGCGCTCGCGACGTGATGATCGCCACCGAACAGCCGGCAGGCCTCAGCGCGCTCAACATCCTGCCGGGCACCATTACTGTGATAAGCCCCGGTGAGGGGCCGGCGGTCGAGGTCGGTATAGACTGCAACGGCGCAACCGTGCTTGCCCGCATCACCGAACAGTCGCGGCAGGGTTTGAAACTTCAACTCGGCGGCAAGGTTTTCGCGGTGGTCAAGACGGTGAGCTTCGACCGGGCGAATACCGGCGCCGGCCTGCCCTTCGAAGCGGATGGATGATCATCGCTATGTTTTTTTGGAATAGCGGTATCGCTGAAGAGCTTCTAGTATGGGATCGGGTGTGACCGCGGAGCAACAAAAATGCCGTCGCTGAGCTTGCGGATAAATCTCGATCCCGACGGGCGCGTCGGCCCGGGCAAGATCGAGTTGCTGGAGCAGATCGCCGCCTTCGGCTCGATCTCTGCCGCCGCGCGCGGGATGGAGATGTCCTACAAGCATGCCTGGGATCTGGTCGAGGACATGAACCGGGTGTTCGGCAAGCCGCTGGTCGCGGCGCAGACCGGTGGCCGCAAGGGCGGCGGCGCGCAACTGACGGCGGTGGGTCTGGCGGTGGTCAGCCGTTTCCGCGCCATCGAGCGCGCGGCTTCTGCCGCGGCAGCGACGCATATGGAGGCGTTGCAGGCTGAAATCGACGCGGGGTGAGAGGGCGTGGGCGGAGCGAGGTTTCGCACTGCCGGTGGGATCGCAATTGGGACAGGTCACCGCGCGAACCAGATGCCGCGAGCGTGCCGCCTACACCATCACCGCAATCCCCAGGTCGCGATTGATTCCCGCGCCCGACCATGATTGGTAGTCTCATAATTTCGCTAACGCGACCAACAAGGAATTTGAGATGGACGCCGCTCCGCCAGAGTTCAACCGAAATGCCCTCGCTTCTCTTGTTGGCGGCAAATCAACCCTTGAGGTGGGGCCTTTCACGAATCCAACTTTGCGCGGTCCAAATGTCAAATATTTCGACGTCATGGACAAACAGGGACTGATCAACAGGGCGGATGCGATCGGCTATGTCTACACCATCCCTGTGGATATCGACTATGTCTCCAGCACCGGCGACTTGAGCATAGTGGACGAAAAGTTCGATTTTTGCCTGAGCAGTCACTGCGTCGAGCATCAACCAGACCTGATTTACCACTTGAACCAGGTCGCGAGGATTCTCACCGCGACAGGCAGATACCTCCTGATTATCCCGGACAAGCGCTACTGCTTCGACCATTTCATTGCAGAGAGCTCAATTGCCGATTTCATCGGCGCTCGGGGCAACAAAGTTCACAATGCAAAGAGCGTCATCGAACACATAGCTCTAGCGACGCATAATGACCCGGTTCGCCATTGGATCGGAGATCATGGGGTACCAAGATTTCGTCATAATCTGTCTAGTGTTTCCGTGGCCATGAGCCAGTACGACAACTCCGGCGGGGCCTACATCGATGTTCACGCTTGGCAATTTACACCTCAAAGTTTCCGCTCAGGAATAGAGGTACTTTCCAATCTCGGTCTCATTGGGTTGGAAGTAGAGAAAGTCTATGCCACACCGCACAACACTTTTGAATTCTGCGCCATTTTGAAGCGACGGCTGGCGTAGGTAGCTGCAGTCAAAGGCTGGGCTTACAGTGACAGTGCTCTTGTCGGCTTTTTGAAATTCACCGATCATCCCCTGGCTCGCCGGGCTTGCGCAGCAGATAGGTATCCATGATCCAGCCCTTTTTCCGGCGGGCTTCGTCGCGGACTTTTTCAATCTCTGCCCCGACATCACCGAGCCGGCCCGAGAGAATGATCTCGTCCGGCGTGCCGAGATAGGCGCCCCAATGGATGACGACATCCTTGTCGGCCAGCGTGTTGAAGGCGCATTTGCCGTCGAGCATGACGACGGTGCTGCCGGCATTGTCCGGCATACCTTGCTCCGTCAAACGGCGTCCCGTGGTGATCAGGATCGGGTCGCCGATGCGGTTCAGCGCCATTTTGTGGCTGGCGGCAAGCGCCTGGATAGCGGTGATGCCGGGTATCACCTCGAGCTCGAAGGCGACATTGCCTCTCAGACGCACGCGCTCGAGGATGCGCAATGCGCTGTCGTAGAGCGAAGGATCGCCCCAGATCAGGAAGGCGCCGCAACCATCCTGCGCAATCTCGTCGCGGATCAGGCCTTCGTAGATGGCGGCGATGGCTTCGTGCCAGTCGTCGACGGTCGAGCGGTAGGAGGGCGCCGGCTCGGCGCGCACGGGCACGTCGAATTCGACGCGCCGCGACTTCGGGTTGGTGACGAATCGGTCGCAGATCTGGCGGCGCAGGTCGGCAAGGTCGTTCTTTTTCTCCCCCTTGTCGGGGATGAACAGCACGTCTGCCTGGTTCAGGCCGTTAATGGCCTGTACGGTCATATGGTCGGGATTGCCGGCGCCGATGCCGATGACGAGAAGCTTGCGCATGGAACGATCTCCTGCCCGATCGGAACCTGTTAGTCCAGACCGCTTGGGCGCGCCCGCGGATGCGGAAGGGCTTTGAAACGCCATATTGAAACGGCTAGGGTCATGTGGGCATTCTGGCCGAGGGGGCTTCCATGTTGCGATATGTTCTGACTGCGGCGCTGGCGTTTTCAGCTGCGCCCGCAATCGCCAATGATTCGGTCGCCGAGCTCGGCACTGGCGGCCTGATCCTGTCGCGCAGCGATGCCGTGTCGATGCAAAGCGAGGATCTCTTGATCTCGCCGGAAAAGGTGACGGTCGACTACGTCTTCCACAACAACACCGACAAGGATGTCGACGCGATCGTCGCCTTCCCGATGCCCGACATTTCGGGCGATCCCGAAGAAATGCCGGCGATCCCTGAAAATCAGAGCGACAATTTTCTCGGCTTCGAGGTGACGATCGACGGTGTCGCGGCCAAGCCGCAGCTCGAGCAGAAGGTGTTCGCGCTCGGCATCGACATCGGTGGCGAGCTGAAGGCGCAGAATGTGCCGTTCAACCCGTTCGGCGACGCGGCCAAGGCCGCACTGGCAAAACTACCGCAAGCGGTGGCCGATGACTGGGTCAACCGCGGCATCATCATCGGAGATACGATCGACGACAGCGGCGGCGTGAAACCCAACTACGCGCCGTTCTGGCAATTGCGTTCGACCTATTGGTGGCGCTCGACCTTTCCGGCCAACAAGGACGTTCACGTCTCACACCGCTACAAGCCGAGCGTCGGCGGCACGTCTTCGCTCAGTTTCTTCTATGACGGCCAGTTCCAGGGCCAATACGCCACCTACAAGACCCGCTACTGCATGGACGATACGTTCGAGAACGCGGTGCGCAAGGCGGCGAAGGAAGGTCCAGACGGGTATCCCCAGTACAACGAAAGCCGCATCGCCTATATCCTGACCACTGGCGGCAACTGGGCGGCGGGCACCATCGGTAAGTTCAAGCTGACGGTCGACAAGGTCAATCCGAAAGCCATGGTCTCGTTCTGCGGCGACAATGTCAAAAAGGTCGGGCCGACCACCTTCGAGATGACGGCGGACGATTTCTATCCCGAGCACGACATCGATATCCTGCTTCTCGATCCGACGGACAGCAATGACGGGGATGCCAACTGATGCATGTCGCGATCTACGTTGCCATTGCCGAGAACGGCGTGATCGGGCGGGATGGCGGGCTGCCCTGGCGGCTGTCCACCGATCTCAAGCGCTTCAAGGCCGACACGATGGGCAAGCCGATCATCATGGGCCGCAAGACCTATGAAGGCATCGGCCGGCCGCTGCCGGGCAGACTGAACATCGTCGTCACCCGCGACAAGGCCTGGCGTGCTGAGGGCGTCGAGGTTGCGCATTCGCTCAAAGCGGCGATCCAGCTGGCGACGGTGCGCGGGCGCTGCATGGTCGGTGTGGACGAAGTCTGCGTCATCGGCGGCGGTGAAATCTACGCCCAGGCACTGCCGCTGGCAGACCGGCTGCACGTCACCCACGTGCTGGAAATGGTCGACGGCGATGCGCATTTCCCGCCGATCGACGCGAATTCCTGGCGCGTGGTCAGCTCACAGGAGGTTTCCAGCGGGGGAAAAGGACAGCCACGCAACGCGCTATTCGGTTTACGAGCGACGCCGCGACGTGCATTGAAAGACGACAAAGGGTCGCGACCTGACCAAAACGGACGAAGTCGGCAGCGCATCGCGTTGAAAAGCGCCTCGTGGCGTCCCTATAGAAGGACAATACTGGATTTCGCGCCACAATACCGGCGCTTGAGGGAATTCCATGCGAAAGGACATTCATGCCCTGGAACGATAAAAGCGGCGGCGGCGGCCCATGGGGCGGCGGCGGCAACAATCAGGGACCCTGGGGGCAGGGACCAAAGGGACCGGGCGGCCCGCAGGGCTCGCCTCCCGATCTCGAAGACATCATCCGCCGCGGCCAGGACAGGCTGCGGCGCGCACTGCCGGGCGGCGGTGGCGCAAGCCCGGCCATTTTCGCGCTGATCGCGGCGGCACTCGTGGTGCTGTGGGCGTTCCAGGCGGTTTACACCGTGCAGCCCGACGAGATCGCGGTTGAACTGCGCTTCGGCAAGCCGAAGGCCGAACTGTCGCAGCCCGGCCTGCATTTCCATTGGTGGCCGCTCGAAACCGTCGAAACGGCCAAGATTTCCGAACAGCTCGTCGACATTGGCGGCGGCAACACCAGCGGCAAACGGCCTGATGCTTTCGGGCGACCAGAACATCGTCAATGTCCAGTTCTCGGTGGCCTACCAGGTCTCCGATCCGCGCGCCTATCTGTTCGACGTCTCCGATCCCGACGGTATGCTGCGACAGGTCGCCGAAAGCGCCATGCGTGAAGCCGTCGGCCGCCGGCCGGCACAGGACATCTTCCGCGATGATCGCCAGGGCATCGCCGCTTCCGTGCGCGAAATCATCCAGACGACGCTGGACGGCTACAAGGCCGGTCTCAACGTCAATGCCGTCTCGATCGAGGATGCAGCACCGCCACGCGAGGTGGCCGATGCGTTCGACGAGGTGCAGCGTGCCGAGCAGGACGAGGACAAGTTCGTCGAGCAGGCCAACCAATACTCCAACCAGAAGCTCGGCCAGGCACGCGGCGAGGCCGCACAGGTCCGCGAAGACGCGGCCGCCTACAAGAACCGGGTCGTGCAGGAAGCCGAAGGTGAGGCGCAGCGCTTCATCTCCGTCTACAACGAATATGCCAAGGCGCCGGATGTGACACGCAAGCGCCTCTATCTGGAAACCATGGAGAAGGTTCTGAAGGATTCGAACAAGGTGATCGTCGAGCAGGGCAATGGGCAAGGGGTCGTCCCCTATCTGCCGCTGCCGGCATTGCAGCCGAAAGCCCCGGCACCGGCCGCCCCTGCTGGCGTTTCGGGAGGTAACCAGTGATGGCAAATCGTCTCCCCATCCTCGCCGTCGTCGCGGCCGTCATCCTGTTCCTGCTCTATTCGTCGGTCTTCGTGGTCAATGCGCGCCAGCAGGCGCTGGTGCTGAGGTTCGGCGAGATCGTCGACGTCAAGAGCGAGCCCGGCATCTACTTCAAGGCGCCGTTCTCGTTCTTCGATGCCGATACGGTGCAACTGATCGAGAACCGGGTGCTGCGCTTCGACCTCGACAACATCCGCGTCCAGGTGTCGGGCGGCAAGTTCTACGAGGTCGATGCCTTCATCGCCTATCGCATCTCCGATCCGCGCGTCTTCCGAGCCGCCGTGTCCGGTCAGATCGAACTGGCCGAAGCGCGGCTGAGGACGCGTCTCGACGCTGCCTTGCGCCGCGTCTACGGTCTGCGCGATTTCGAGGCCGCACTTTCCGAACAGCGCGCCGTGATGATGCGCGAAGTCCGCGATCAACTCAGGCCCGACGCCACGTCGCTCGGCCTGCAGATCGAGGATGTCCGTATCCGCCGCACCGATCTCACAGCCGAGGTCTCGCAGCAGACCTACGACCGCATGAAGGCGGAACGCCTGGCAGAGGCCGCGCGGCTGAGGGCGCGCGGCAACGAAGCGGCACAGCGCATCACGGCCCGTGCCGATCGCGAAGTGGTCGAGATCGTCGCCGAAGCACGGAAAGAGTCGGAAATCCTGCGCGGCGAGGGCGAAGCCCAGCGCAGCGCCACCTTCGCGGAAGCCTATCAGCGCGACCCGGCCTTCTTCGACTTCTACCGGTCGATGAATGCCTACGGCACGGCGCTGGACAACACCGGCACGACAATGGTGCTGTCGCCGAACTCGGAGTTCTTCCGCTTCTTCCGCGATCCCGACGGCAAGGAGGCGCCGGCGAAGCCGGTTTCGCCCGCACCAAACGCTCCGGCGACGGCACCTGCCGCGCCGGCGGTACAGCCCAGCACCGGCCAGTAGCGGCCGGTGCAGGATTTTCTCGCCGCCATGGGCCTCGTCCTTGTGATAGAAGGTCTGGTCTATGGCGGCTTTCCCGGCCTTGCCAGGAAGCTTGCCACTGAGGTGCTGTCGCTGCCCGAGAACGCGTTGCGGATCGCCGGACTGGCCGCAATTGTCATCGGCGTCGGCATTGTCTGGTTGGTGCGAGGCGGATGACGGCGGCGCGCTTCGGTGTTCGGGATACGAGCTTCGATCCCGGATACGAGCTTCGATCCCCGGGATACGAGCTTCGATCCCAGGGATACGAGCTTCGGTCCAGGGATAACGGATGATTTATCCTCTGCCGATAGTCATAGCCGCAAACGTGCCGTATTTTTTGCCAACATGGCGCGACGCGACGTTTTCGTCGAAGCGCTTTTCTTTTCAAGAATACCGGGAGGCTTCTCGATGACATCCAACACCCTTTTACGCGCGGCACGGCGGACGCTCATCGCCGGCGCGGCAGCACTCCTTGTCGGCGCGGTTGCTGTCCCATCCTTCGTGATGCCGACATTTGCCGCCGACGGACCCGCTTCGGTCGCCGACCTGGCGGAAGGCCTGCTCGGCGCGGTAGTCAACATCTCGACGTCGCAGACGGTGAAGGGTACCGAAGGTCCCGGCGCTGTGCCGATGCCGCAATTGCCAGAGGGTTCACCCTTCCAGGATTTCTTCGACGATTTCTTCAAGAACCGTGGTGGCGACAAGGAAAATGGCGGGCAGAAAGTGCAGTCGCTGGGTTCCGGCTTCGTCATCGACGCGGAGCAAGGCATCGTCGTCACCAACAACCACGTCATCGCCGACGCCGACGACATCGAGGTCAATTTCTCCGACGGCATCACCTTGAAGGCGACGCTGGTCGGCACCGACACCAAGACCGATGTCGCCGTGCTGAAGGTCGATCCGAAAGGCCACAAGCTGACAGCCGTGAAGTTCGGCGACTCCACCAAGATGCGCGTCGGCGACTGGGTGATGGCGATCGGCAATCCGTTCGGCCTCGGCGGCACGGTGACGGTCGGCATCGTCTCGGCCCGCAACCGTGACATCAATTCCGGTCCCTATGACGACTTCATCCAGACCGATGCCGCGATCAACCGGGGCAATTCCGGCGGTCCGCTGTTCAACAGCTCCGGCGAGGTCATCGGCATCAACACCGCGATCATTTCGCCGTCCGGCGGTTCGATCGGCATCGGCTTCTCCATCCCCTCGCAGCTCGCCTCCGGCGTTGTCGAACAGTTGCGCCAGTTCGGCGAGACGCGGCGCGGCTGGCTCGGCGTGCGCATCCAGCCGGTGACCGACGACATCGCCGAGAGCCTCGGCATGGCGACCGCCAAGGGCGCGCTGGTCGCCGGCGTCATCAAGGGCGGACCTGTCGACAACGGCACCATCCAGGCCGGCGACGTCATCATCAAGTTCGACGGCAAGGACATCCATGAAATGCGCGACCTGCCGCGGGTGGTCGCCGAAAGCCCGGTCGGCAAGGCGGTCGATGTGCTGATCGTGCGCAAGGGCGTCGAGCAGACCGTGAAAGTGACACTCGGCCGGCTCGAGGATGGCGAAAAGCTCGCCAGCGGCGAGGACGGCAGCAACACCGACAAGGACAAGGGCGACAAGGCTCCGGCGGTTTCGACGGCTTCGGTGCTCGGCATGACTGTCGGCGAACTGAACGAAGAGACGCGGAAGAAGTTCAGCATCGCGGCCGACGTTTCCGGCGTCGTTATCACCGATGTCACCAAGGATTCGGCCGCCGCCGAACGCGGCATCCAGCCTGGTGAGGTGATCACCGAGATCGCGCAGGAATCGGTTGCCACGCCTAAGGACGTCATGGACCGGATCGGCGCCTTGAAGGAACAGGGGCGCAAGAACGCGCTGCTGATGCTGGCGTCGAAGACCGGCGAGCTCAGGTTCGTGACGATCCGGATGGACTGAAGTCCGGAAGATCCGGCAGAATTCGCATCTCTAGCGGGCCGCCCTTTTTCTTTGTTCCCAGTCGGCGCGGGAGAGCCTGTAAAAGACGTGGCGCTTGAGCGCGGGGTGGCTATCGGGAATACCGGGATGGTCGAAGTCGGCGGATGGATCAGCGGTCATGCCGAGACGTTCCATGACGGCGGTCGAGCGGCGATTGCCGTCGACGGCAAAGGAGACGATCTCGCCAAGGCCGAGTGCTTCGAAGCCGTAGGCCAGCCAGGCTTGCGCAGCCTCGGTGACATAGCCCTTGCCCCAGAATTCTGGCGCCAGCCGCCAGCCGATCTCGATGGTGCCGGCCGGCAGGAACGGCATATGATCGGTTCCCGTGATGCCGACAAAGCCGATGCATTGGCCGGTAGCGGCGATCTCGGCGGCGGCAAAGCCATAGCCGTCGCAGTCGATCACGCGGCGCAACTCATCCATCTTGGCGTCGGCCTGCGCGCGGTCGCGGCGGAACGGAAAGAACTCCATGACCTGTTCGTTGGAGTTGATGTGGTGGAACAGTTCGTGGTCGCGATCCTCCCAGTTGCGCAGGATCAGGCGCTCAGTACGCATTGGTTTCATTGCACAAACTCTTCCTGCCTGTAGCCCTGCACATAGAGCAATGCTGTCAGGTCGCCATGGTCGATGCGAACCTTTGCCTGTGCCGCCACCGTCGGCTTGGCATGAAGCGCGACGCCGGTGCCGGCCAGCCGGATCATGTCGAGATCATTGGCACCGTCGCCGACGGCGATGGCGTCAGCCGGCGTCAAGCCGAGGCGCTTGGCAATCTCGACCAGCGCATCGGCCTTGGCGGCGCGGCCGAGGATCGGCTCGTCGACCAGCCCGGTGAAGCGGCCGTCCTGTTCGAGCAACCGATTGGCGCGGTTCTCCTGGAAGCCAAGCATGGCCGCGATGCGCGTGGTGAAGACCTCGAAGCCGCCGGACACGAGAGCCGTCCAGGCGCCGTTGGCGCGCATGGTCTGAACCAGCGCGCGGCCACCCGAGGCCAGCGTCAGCCGATTGGCGACGATGCGGTCGACCACCGCAGCGTCGAGGCCCTTCAGCAACGCCACCCGCTCGCGCAAGGCCGGTTCGAAAGCGATCTCGCCATTCATCGATCGCGCGGTGATGGCGGCAACCCGATCCTTGACGCCGATCTCGTCGGCCAGCTCGTCGATGCATTCCTGGTCGATCATGGTCGAATCCATGTCGGCGAGGAGGATCTTCTTGCGCCGGGTTTGCGCCTGCTGGACGATCACGTCGACCGGTTCGGTGGCGAGTGCCGTGCGCAAGGCGGCACTCGTATCGGCGGCATCAGCCTCCGGCGGCAAGGCAAGATCGCAGGCAATCCCCTCGGCAAGCCAGACAACAGCGCTTGCACCAACCGACCGTGACGCCATATTCGCAAGCGACAGCGACAAAGCGCGGTCGGCGGGACGGGAAACTAGGGTAGCGATGAGCGGCATGGAACATTCCGGCGGACAGGCGGGCGAGGGCCGCGTGAAGAACGCGATCCTGATAGCCGGGCCGACCGCCAGCGGCAAGTCGGCGCTGACGCTCGATCTGGCCGAGCGCAAGGGCGGCGTCATCGTCAACACCGATTCCATGCAGGGCTATTCGGTGCTCGACGTGCTGACCGCCCGGCCGGAGGCGGCCGACCTCGCCCGCGCGCCGCATTTTCTCTATGGCCATGTCCACCCAGCCACAGCCTATTCCACCGGCGCCTGGCTGCGCGACGTGATGAAGCTGATCGACGACGGTACGCTCTCCGGACGGCATGTGATTTTTGTCGGTGGCACCGGGCTCTATTTCCGTGCGCTTGCCGAGGGCATTTCGGAAATGCCCGACATTCCGCAGCGGGTCCGTGACCGCTGGCGCTATGAGCTGAAGGAGCAAGGCGCCATCAAGCTGCACAGCCTGCTCCTGCGCGAGGATTCGGCGGCCGCCATGATGCTGAAGCCGACCGACAGCCAGCGCATCGTGCGGGCGCTGGAGGTGCTCGACGCGTCGGGCCGTTCGATCCGGGAATGGCAGGCGGAGCGCGGCCGGCCGCTCATCGACAGGCACAGCGCGCATTTCTTCGTGATCGAGCCGGATCGGGCGGCGTTGGTCGACCGCATCGAAAAACGCTTCGACCATATGCTGGACAAGGGCGCGCTGGACGAGGTCAGGCGGCTATCGGCACTTGGCCTCCATCCCGACCTGCCGGCGATGAAGGCGATCGGCGTTCGCGAACTGCAGGCCGCGATGGCCGGGGAGATTGGCTTTCCCGAGGCGATCGAGCGTGCCAAGATCGCAACCAGGCAATATGCCAAGCGGCAGACGACCTGGTTCCGGCATCAATTGGGGCCGGAATGGCAAAGATTGCGCGCCGGTGATGATCTGGAAACCACGATCTGATCGCTTGCTTCCATTGCAACCTGAAAAGTTGATCTGCAAGGAAAGGTTCCCGTTGCGGTTGTCCGAATTAACCCTCCGTAAGCCCGCCCATGCCATAAGGTCAGTGGGCACTTTTCCAATGGGGAGCAGATGCGTTTCCACAAGGCGGAATCAGCATTTTTCGTCTTTATCTTCGTGATCCTGGCCGCTGGCCTGGTGACGCTGCATGCTTATGGGCTTCTGCAATCCTTCGCCACCGAGCTGCACACGGCTTCGGGTATGGACAAGGTCATCTATCTCAACAAGCTGCTGTTCGCGACCGGCGTGCTTTTGGCCACGGCGCTGTTCTTCGGCATTTTCTTCATCTATCCGCTGATCCGCAAACAGGCGACGGAGGAAGGCAAGCTGCGCGCGATGACGGTTTCGCTCAGCGCCCGCTCGGAGACGCTCGAGCATGCGGCCCTGACCGACGGCCTGACCGGCATGCAGAACCGGCGCTATTTCGACGATGCGCTGAAGGAGTATCTCGAGGAGTTCCGACGCATCGAAAAACCGGTCGGGCTGATGATCCTTGATCTCGACCATTTCAAGCAGGTCAACGACACCCATGGCCATGATGTCGGCGACGAGGTGCTCAAGGCCGTCGCGAACTGCCTCAAGGACATGACGCGCTATCACGACGTGGTGGCGCGATTGGGCGGCGAGGAGTTTGCCGTGGTCACACCCAACATGGATGCCGAACTGCTCGGCAAGTTCGCCGAGCGCATCCGCAAGGCGATCGCCAACATGTCGGTGCTGTCGGGCAATGTCCGCCTTAAGATCACCACCAGCGTCGGTCTGGCCGTCTGGGACCGCAAGGAAACGGCGGAGGAGTTTTATCGCCGCGCCGACCGCCAGCTCTATGAGGCGAAGAGGCAAGGCCGCAACCGCGTCTGCGCCTAAAATCCCGAAGAAGAATTCATGAGGCCGATCGCCTGACGCGACTTTCTCGACTTCCGGTGCTCACGGACTAAATGTCCGCTCCGGCTTCTCGAAAGCCACGCCATTCAACTCGGTCTGATGATTTCCCTTTCGGGATTTACCCAGGGGATGCCAACGATGCAGAGCGCCTGGAAACTTGAGGTGGCTTCCCAGTCGGTCAGCAGAGAGACGTAAAGGCTATCGGCTCAATCGTTTTGCGGGCGCATGCCGAAGGTCGCGGGCTTGAGGCCGTAGCGCATGTCGAAATCGTCATCCGATTGCACGCGTGTCGTCGGCGGCTTGCGATAGTCGGGATCGCCGGCCTGGCGGCCCGAATCGACGACTTCGGCGAAGGCCATCGCCTGCTGCGTTGGCTTCGGCACGTTGCGCAGCCGCTCGACGATTGCCACCAGATCGATATCGTCGCCTGACTTCGATGATGCGGCCTCCTCGCGCTTGGCAGTGCCAGGCAGCAATTCCGAGGACAGTTTTTCGAACTTCAACCGCATGGTCGTCGCCACGCCTTCGCCAAAGGCAATGGCTTCGCGCTGGCCCATGGACGACAGGAAGGCCAGCGTCGAGGCGGAGGAGTCGGCAATCGCCGAGCGGATGATCGCCTGGTCCTGTTCGTTGGCGAGCCGCATGGCGAAGAAGGTCGAGCACTGCGACAGGATGGTCGGGTCGAGCTCGCCCGGGCGCTGGGTGACGACGCCGAGATAGCAGCCATATTTGCGGCCTTCCTTGGCGATGCGCGACAGCGCGTGCCTGGTCGGCGCGAAGCCCAGACGCGGATCGGCCGGCATGTAGCGATGCGCTTCCTCGCACAAAAACAGAAGCTGCAGCTTGCCCTCGCTCCACAAAGCGAGGTCGAAGGCCAGGCGCGCCAGCACCGAACAGACGGAATTGACCACTTCGGACGGCATGCCGGCCATCTCGAAGCAGGTCACCGGGCGGCCATGATGCGGCACGCGGAAGAGATTGCCGATCGTCTCGTGGATGGTGTCCTCGATCAGGCGCGAGTTGAACATGAAGCGGTAGCGTGGATCCGCGGCCGCCGATTCAACGCGTGTCTTCAGGGATTTCAGCGTCGGGCGATCGGTCTTGCTTTCGAGCATGCCCATGCGCTCGTCGATCTGCTTGATAAGGTCGGCGATGCGGTACGGCACCGGCGTATCGGCGGTCAGCGCATCGCTGCCGCGCCTGATGTAGCTGCCCGAATTCGGGTTGCGGTAAAGATTCTTGGCTGCGGGGATGAGGTCGCGCAAGGCATCGATCTCTTCCGGCACGGTCTCGCGGCCGCGGAACAGCACCTCGGCGAATTCCTCCAGCCTGAACATCCAGAACGGAAGGTCGAGCGTCTTGGAATCGACCCTGACGCAATATTCTGGCAGCGAAGCGGCGAATTCGTTGTGCGGATCGAGGATCAGGATGCGCAGGTCGGGCCGCGCCGCGATCGATTTGCGCAGCAGCAGCGAGACTGCAGTGGATTTGCCGACGCCGGTGGTGCCGACAATGGCGAAGTGACGCGCCAGCGTATCGTCGATGGCGATGTTGGCGGCGATCGCCTCGTCCTGCGAGAGCGTCCCGATGGTGATCGAATGACGCCCGGCCAGATCGTAGACCGCCTGCAGGTCACGGGTGCGAATACGATGGGCGATGGCACCGATATGCGGATAGGTGGTGATGCCGCGGTCGAAGACCGGCTTGGCGCCGGGTTCGGCTCCATCGCGAACCTCGCCGATCAACTCGATGCTGACCTCGATCGGGTTTTGGCCTTCATTGCTCCAGGCGCGGTCCGACTTGCCGATCCCGTAGACCAGGCCGACGGTTCGCGTGGATCCGAGATTGATGGAGATCATCTTGCCGACCGTCCACAGGCCGGTCACCGCGCCGTCGACATCGTCCGCAAAGGCGCTGATGGTGGCGCGCGCGCCGTCGCATTGCACGACATTGCCCAGAATGCGCCTGTCGTTCTGTTCCGCGTTGCGGCGCTCCTGTGATGTCGGTTCTCCAACGGAGGTTTCGCGTTCGACATACATGGACAGGCCAATCCCCATTTCCCTTGGAGCACCGATCCTACAGGAATGGGGTTAAGGCGGGGTGAGGTCGGATGGTGTAGAGACGATTAAGGGACCCGTGAAAATTGTCCCAAGACGACTCTTTTCCATTGTCCGTATTTCGCTATAATGGACGTATGGATGATATAGCGAACGATATTTCCTCGACCATCGGCAGGAGGGTCCACGCCGAAAGGATCATGCGCGACTGGTCGCTGGCCGAGCTTGCGGAGCGGTCTGGTGTGTCGAAGGCGATGCTCAGCACCATCGAGCGCGGCAAGACCAGCCCGACGGCGGCCCTGCTGGTGCGCATCGCGGCGGCCTTCGGCATGACACTGTCGACGCTCATCGCGCGCGCCGAATTGCAAGGCGGCGGGCTGCTGCGCGAGGCCGATCAACCGGTGTGGCGCGATCCCGATACCGGCTACATCAGGCGGCATCTGTCACCCGCCTCCGACATGCCGCTGGAACTGATCAGGGTCCAGTTGCCGGCGGGCGCCAGGGTCAGTTTTCCCGCTGCTTCCTATGCCTTCATCAAGCAGCAGATATGGCTGATTTCCGGGCGGCTCGACTTCACCGAGGGCGCTGTGGTGCACAGGCTCGAACCTGGCGATTGCCTGGCGCTCGGCGCGCCGTCGGACTGCACCTTCCACGCCCTGGAGCCGGGCGCCGACTATCTCGTTGCGCTGGTCAGGGGCTGAACTCATGGCCAGACGACCAAAGCGCTCCCACAATGGAGGGCCGCCTCTCGATGAGTACAAGGGGCCGCCATGGGGCAAGGGCGATCCCTACATCTTCCTTGCCTGGCAGACCGCTCACGCCAAGGCGTGGAAGGCGCCAAGCCGCGAGGTCATGCTGCTGCGCATGAACAAGGCGGAACGGCTGGGCCTGACGTATGAGGAATATACGCTCGAGATACTGGAGCGCGGGCGGCATCTTAGGGAAGAGGACACCGAACGCATCGGCGCCATCAAGGCGGCACGAAAGCGCCGCCGCGCGCGCCATCTGGACTGACGACGATGTGTCCGCATCAGCCATTCCATCGCAATCACAGGACATCCTGCGCATGAACTCGATCGAAATCCGAACCCTGAGGCCGGCTGCCGAGACGCGGGACATGCTGGCTGGACTGCTGGTCGCAACGGTGGCGGCCGGCGGATCTGTCAGCTTCATGCATCCGCTGGCGCCGGAAGCAGCCACGGCGTTCTGGGAGAAATCGCTGGCCGCAGCGGCAAGTGGGGACAGGGCGGTCCTTGGCGCCTGGGACGGCGAGGTCCTGGTCGGCACCGTGACCTTGCTGCTCGACTGCCCGCCCAACCAGCCGCACCGGGCCGAGATCGCCAAGCTGATGACACGCGTCGATTACCGAGGCAGGAGCGTGGGAACGCGCCTGATGCGGGCGGCCGAGAGCCTCGCCGTGGAGCAGGGTCGCACGCTGCTGGTTCTGGATACCGCCACCGAGGAAGGCGCTTCCGGCCTCTACGAGAAGCTTGGTTTTACATTGGCGGGCGAGATACCGGACTATGCCTTGAAGCCGCATGGCGGACTGACCGGGACACTCATCTACTGGAAGCGCATCGGGCCAATCTCGTAACAGTCACGCCGGCGCGGACCCGGACAGGCGCGACAGCAACCACTGGCGGAATTCCTGCTCGGCGCCGGTCAGGCGCGCCGTTGACGCCTTGGTCAGATAATGGCCCGAAGTGCTGGAGAGTTCGAAGCCGGAAAGCCTGACCAGGGTCTTGCTGTCGAGCGCCGCATCGATCAATGGCCGCGAGCCCAGCAGCACACCGGCGCCGGCGCTCGCCGCTTCCATGGCGGCAACGAAACTGTCGAAGCGATGCGACCGCCGGGGATGGCCGGCCAACCCCGAGGCCGCGAACCACTCCGCCCACATCTCGCGCGCGCCAGCGACCAGAAGCAGCGGCAGGGCGGTCCAGTCGGCGCCGCTCGCCAAGCCGGGGGCGGCCGCGGGCACGAGCCGCTCGGTGGTCAGCCTGTCGGCTTCGCGGCCGGGAAAGGATCCGTTGCCGAAACGGATATCGAGCACCGAGCCGGGCAGGTCGTAGTCGGTTGGGCGATGGATCGTCACCAGGTCGAGCTGGATGCGCGGCAGCGCCTTTGCCAGATCGGGCAGCGCCGGAACGAGCATCAGCAAGGCAAAGGAGATCGGCGCTCGAATGGTCACGGTCTGGACGGCACGCGGCTCGAACAGTTCCGCGGTGCTGTTGCCGATGGTGGCGAAGGCCGACTGGATGTGAGGCAGGTAGGCGGCGCCTTCCGGCGACAGCGCGACGCCGCGCGCCAGCCTGGAGAACAGACGGGTCTTCAGCCGTTCCTCGAGAAGCCGGATGTGCTGGCTGACGGCGGCCTGAGTCAGGCCGAGCTCGGCTGCCGCGGCGGTGAAATTCGACAGCCGCGCCGCGGCTTCGAAACTGCGCAGCCAGTCGAGTGGCGGCAAGGGCGGGATTGTTCGAGCCATTATCGATTTATGGTCATTGGCCAAAAAATGATAATTTGAATTATGCCTACCGGCTGGTCAACATGCAATCGAAACCCTGCGGACCTGGCCGTGGGGCGTAGCGGACAGGAACGGATTTCCATGCTCATCCACGCGCTGATCGGCGACGAAGGCAAAACAATCGAACTTGGCTGGAAGGACGGGACGCGCACCCGCTTTCACGCCATGTGGCTGCGCGACAATGCGCTGGACGAAAAGACACGCAGCGCCGGCAATGGCCAGCGGCTGATCACCATCCTAGACATTCCCGCCGACACGAAGATAGGCGCTGCGTCGATCAAGGGCGATGCCCTTGAGATCAGCTTCGTGCCGGAAGGCAAGACGGTGAGCTTTCCCTCGATGTGGCTGAGCGCCAATGCCTATGATCGCGACACGGCCCGCCAATCTGGCTGGACAGGCGAGGACACGGTGCGCTGGACCAGGGCGACGATGCAGAATTCGGTGCCGCGCGCCGCCTACTCTGCCGCCAGCCGCGACCGCAACGTCCTGCGGCAATGGCTGTCGGCGGTGAAAGCCTATGGCTTCGCGGTGATGGACGATCTGCAGGCCGAATCCGGGGCGCTTTGCAAAGTGTCCGATCTGTTCGGCTATATCAGGGAAACCAACTACGGACGCTGGTTTGAAGTGCGCGCCGAGGTCAATCCCAGCAATCTCGCCTACACCAATCTCGGCCTCCAGGCGCACACCGACAATCCCTATCGCGATCCGGTGCCGACGCTGCAGATCCTGTCCTGCATCGAGAATACGGTGGAGGGTGGCGAGTCCAGCGTCGTCGACGGTTTTGCCGTCGCGGCAGCGCTGCAGGCCGAGAGCCCCGAAGGCTTCAGGCTGTTGAGTTCTTGCCCGGCACGTTTCGAATATGCCGGCTCGTCGGGCGTGCGGCTGCAGGCGAAGCGCCCGATGATCGAGCTCGGGCCCGATGGCGAGCTCATCTGCATCCGCTTCAACAACCGCTCGCTGGCGCCGACGATCGATGTGTCATTCGCCGACATGGAGCCGTACTACTCGGCCTACCGCCGGTTTGCCGAGCTGATCGAGGATCCGTCCTTCGAAGTGACCTTCAAGCTCGAGGCGGGCCAGGCGTTCATCGTCGACAACACGCGCGTCATGCATGCGCGCAAGGCGTTTTCCGGCATCGGCAAGCGCTGGCTGCAGGGCTGCTACGCCGACAAGGACGGCCTGCTGTCGACGCTCGCCGCGATCGAACACGGGTTCAAGGAGGCGGCGGAATGAACGGCCAGGATTTGAACGCCGATAACATCGTCGAGTTCATCGCCGACATCTTCGAACGCCGGGGCGCGGAATCCTATCTCGGCGAACCCGTCACCATGTCGGAGCACATGCTGCAGGGCGCATGGTTCGCGGAACAGGACGGCGCGCCGGACGAACTGGTGGCGGCGGCCCTGCTGCACGACATCGGCCATTACACCAGCGAGTTCGGCACCTATTCGCCAGAGGATGTCGAGGACAAGCACCACGACGAAGCCGGTGGCGAGGTGCTGGCGCCGTTCTTTCCGCCTGTCATCGTCGAATGCGTCAGGCTGCATGTCTCGGCCAAGCGCTATCTCTGCGCCACCGACCCGACCTATTTCGGCAGACTTTCGCAGGCTTCGGTGCATACGCTGTCGCTGCAGGGCGGGCCGATGAGTGCCGATGAGGTGGCCGAGTTCCGCAAGAATCCCTTCCATGAGGAAGCGGTGCGGGTCCGCATCTGGGACGAGAGCGGCAAGATCGCCAACATGAAGACGCGAACGTTTCGCGAATATGTGCCGCTGCTGCAGCGGGTCGTTCGCGACTTTCGCGATCGGGCCTGACCGCAACCATCGCTGCGAGGAGACAAGCGGAGCCCGGCCAGCTCTCCGCTGCCTGCGGCGCACGCGGCTCATGGCCTGAAACGGAGGACCCCGCGCGGCGGAAACGCCGCGCGGGCTGCACAAGGAGCGGACGTGCCGCGGACTATCCCTTGTGATGGACCTGCTGCAGCCCGTAGACCGGCGTCGGCAGGCCTGCGTGCCTGGCCTTCAACTGCAGCGACAGGAACTGCGAATAGTGGCGCGACTGGTGCAGATTGCCACCATGGAACCACAGCGCTTCCTGTTGCGTCGGCTTCCACATGTTGCGCAATTCGCCCTCCCATGGACCGGGATCCTTGGTGGTGTTCGAGCCAAGGCCCCAGCATTTTCCGACTTTGTCGGCGACGTCCCTGGAGATCAGGTCTGCCGCCCAGCCATTCATCGAACCATAGCCGGTGGCGTAGACGATGACATCGGCGGGCAATTCCGATCCGTCGCTGAGCAGCACCGAATGCTCCTTGACCTCAGCCACGTCGACACCGCTTTTCAGCTTGATCGAGCCATCGATGATCAGGTCGGAAGCGCCGACGTCGATGTAGTAGCCCGAACCACGCCGCAGATACTTCATGAACAGGCCTGACTCGTCATCGCCCCAGTCGAGCATGAAGCCGGCCTTCTCCAGACCCGCGTAGAATTTTGCATCGCGCTTCTTCATCTCGGCGTAAGCCGGGATCTGAAATTCGTGCAGGATCTTGTAGGGCAGGGAGGCAAAGACGAGATCCGCCTTGGCCGTGGTCATGCCGCTCTGAACCGCCTGTTCCGAGTAGAGGGACCCCAGCCCGATCTCCATCAACGTGTCGGACTTGACGATATGGGTGGTCGAGCGTTGCACCATGGTGACATCGACGCCGGCTTCCCAAAGTGCCGCTGCTATGTCGTGGGCGGAATTGTTCGAACCGACGACAACAGCTTTTTTGCCGGCATAGGCATCGGGGCCGACATGCTTCGATGAGTGATGCTGATCGCCCTTGAAGTTTTCCATGCCTTTGAATTTCGGCACATTGGCCTTGCCCGATTGTCCCGTGGCCAGCACCAGTTGCTTCGGCTTCAGTGTGATGTCCTTGCCGTCGCGGTGGACGACGACGATCCATTCCTTTGTCTTGTCGTCATAGGAGGCGCTCTTGGCCTCGGTCGAGGACCAGTAGTTCAGCTCCATCACCTTGGTGTACATTTCCAGCCAGTCGCCGATCTTGTCCTTTGGCGAGAAGACCGGCCAGTTCTTCGGGAAATCGATATAGGGCAAATGGTCGTACCAGACCGGATCATGCAGGCAGAGCGACTTGTAGCGCTTGCGCCAGCTGTCACCGGGCCGCTCGTTCTTCTCGATGATGATTGTGGGAACGCCGAGCTGCCGCAGCCGCGCACCGAGCGCGATGCCGCCCTGGCCGCCGCCGATGATCACCGTGTAGGGCTGCGTCTTGAAGCCGAGCTCAGTGGCTTCCTTCTCGCGTTCTTCCTTCCAAGTCGGCCGGTTCTTGCCCGAGCCATGCTTGGCGCCCATCGGCCGTGCGAAACCCGCCGGCTCCTCGTGGCCTTTCAACTCGGCCATGGTGGTCAGCAGCGTCCAGATCTTGCCGTCCTTCAGCCTGATGTGGCCGAAGCCGCGCGCCACCTCGGTCTCGAAGCTGATCCAGCCGTCGATCAGCCCATCACTCTCGGTCGCATCCTCGCCCTTGGCGATGGCAAAGTGGGATGGCCTGGTCTTCGACAACTGGCTTTTCAGCATGTCGCGGACCTGGTCGCGGCCTTCCATGGTCTTGATGTTCCAGGTGAAGGTGACGAGGTCGCGCCAGTAGCAGTCCTCCTGAAAGCAATCGACCGCTTTCTCGATGTCATTGGCGGCCAGGGCGGCGCCGAATTGGTCGAGCAGGTCGGACAGTTTCTTGTTTGGGGCCTTGTCGAGCATCAGCTTTCCTCCCGTGGAATCCAGATCGTCATGGTGGCTCCGCCGGACGTGCCGGCCGAACGATGAAGTATCGGCAGAGATGACGGCCTTCGTCACGCCCCACCATAGTTTTCAGTGGTTTCAATGGCTTGTCTGGAAATTGGGGTCACCGGGCTAGCGGCAATGCTGCGCCGGTCGCGCAAACGTGATGATCATGTGCCGCAATGCGGTCACGGAGGCTAATGACAACCGATCGGTAAGAAGCCGGGAAGCGAAAGCGGGCAACAGGGCGGTTCCTGGCGATTTTCTGGATGCGGAACTCTGGAGCCCGTCATGCCCGTTATGCACCCGTCTTCACTTCACTTTGTTGGCCGGCGCACACGTGCCGCTGCGATGGCTCTGGTCATGGCCCTGAGCGCAACCTTGACCAGTCCGCTGGTGCCCGGAACCCAAGCCGCGCATGCGGCGGAGATTTCCGTGACCATCCGCGAGAGGCTTTCAGGCTATGGCGGATGGCGAACCTCCAGCCGCTTCGGCGACGTCTGGGTTCCGACGGTCCGCGCCGAGTGGCGGCCCTACACCGAAGGCAGATGGGTCTGGACCGACGACGGCTGGTACTGGCAATCCGCCGAGCCGTTCGGCGATGTCGTCTACCATTACGGCCGCTGGGCCTATGATTCCGATTTCGGCTGGGTGTGGATCGCCGGCGACCAATGGGCGCCAGCCTGGGTGGTCTGGCGCCAGGGTGGCGACGATGTCGGCTGGGCGCCTGCGCCGCCCGATGTCGACGTCGCCTTTGACGATGCATGGTGGTGTTTCGTGCCGGTGGCGGCGATCGGCGCGGTCGATCTGGTCAGGGTGGTTCGGCCCGCCGCTGAAAATGTCGTCATCGTGCGCAACACGACGATCATCAACCAGACGGTTGTCGTCAACAACGCGCCGCATGTGCGGCTCGGCAACCAGGTTGTGGCGATCAATGCAGGACCCGGGCTGCAACGGTTCCCGAAAGCCGTCATAGCCTCGATCAAGGCGGCAAAATTGACTCCGCCTCGCAAGGGGGTGATCGCCAGCGCGCGGCTCGATACTTCGAGGGGCGCCGAGAGCAAGAAGCTGGCCGGCAATGGAACACCGGCCGCGGCGGTCGCCAATACGAGCGGGCCGACCGTCACGGGTCACGGCCCCAAGACGGTGACCGGCGACAAGGCCATTTCTCCAGGCGCTGTGACAGCGGGCAATCCCGCCGCCGCCAAGCCGGGTGTACGCAAGCGGATGGTCGCCAGCAATGGCGTGAAGGCCGATGCACTCAAGGTCCATGCCAGCAAGAGCGCAGGCAATGGACGGGTCGTCGTAAAGTCGTCGCCCAACTCGGCTCCACTCAAGTCGGTACCCGGCCAGCGCCTCGCATACCGAGCCGGGCCGCAAAAGCCGCACCAGCAGGCGCTGGCAATGCATACGACCCCGCACCATAGTCCGGCGCAGGTCGCGCCTCACCGTCCGCCGGCAATGACGCAGGCCAAGAAGGTGTCCAAATGTGATCCGCGCGTTTCCCGCTGCAAGGCGCCGGGCTGACCATCGCAGTCGCGCCGGCCGCGTGCCGGCGCGATTTTTCCCGTTGACAGGCTGCCTTTCCCGCCCTTAGTGTCCGCCACCATGAAAACGGCACTCATTCTCGTAGGAAAGCGCGTGGGCAAGGCGGTGTAACCGCCGGGCGAAAACCTCCCATGCGCAACACACAGGCTCCCTCGGGGGCCTTTTTTATTGCCTGAAACACGACTAAACGACCAGCAACGCCCAAATGGCGACAGTACGGGACCAGACCGATGAGCAACGGACAGAGTGAGCGGCGTGAAATGACGGGCGCCGAAATGGTGGTGCAGGCGCTGAGGGACAATGGCGTCAAGCATGTCTTCGGCTATCCGGGCGGCGCGGTACTCCCGATCTACGACGAGATTTTCCAACAGGACGAGGTCGAGCACATTCTGGTCCGCCACGAGCAGGGCGCCGGCCACGCGGCGGAAGGCTATGCGCGCTCGACCGGCAAGGCCGGTGTCATGCTGGTGACGTCGGGACCGGGCGCCACCAATGCGGTGACGCCGCTGCAGGACGCGTTGATGGATTCGATCCCGCTGGTCTGCCTGAGCGGGCAAGTGCCGACCTCGCTGATCGGCTCCGACGCATTTCAGGAGTGCGACACGGTCGGCATCACGCGCCCCTGCACCAAGCACAACTGGCTGGTGAAGGACGTCAACGAGCTCGCCGCGACGATCCACGAGGCATTCCATGTCGCGACCACTGGCCGCCCCGGTCCGGTCGTGGTCGACATCCCGAAGGACGTGCAGTTCGCCAGGGGTTTTTACGTCCCGCCGCAGATCGCGCCGCGCACCAGCTACCAGCCGAAGGTCCAGGGCGACCTGGAGAAGATCAAGGCGGCGGTCGAGCTGATGGCCAGCGCCAAGAAGCCGATCATCTATAGCGGCGGCGGCGTCATCAATTCGGGCCCGGAAGCAAGCCATCTGCTGCGCGAACTGGTCGACCTCACCGGCTTCCCGATCACCTCGACGCTGATGGGGCTCGGCGCCTATCCGGCATCGGGCAAGAACTGGATGGGCATGCTGGGCATGCACGGCACCTACGAAGCCAATATGGCGATGCATGATTGCGACGTGATGATCTGCATCGGCGCGCGTTTCGACGACCGCATCACCGGGCGGCTGAACGCGTTTTCGCCGAACTCGAAGAAGATCCACATCGACATCGATCCGTCGTCGATCAACAAGAACGTTCACACCGAGGTGCCGATCATCGGCGATGTCGGCCGGGTGCTGGAGGATATGGTGCGGCTGTGGCGGGCGACCGCCAAGGCCGACAAGAAGGCGCTCTATCCCTGGTGGGAGCAGATCGCCAAATGGCGTGCGCGCGACTCGCTCGCCTTCAAGATGAACAACGACGTGATCATGCCGCAATACGCCATCCAGCGGCTCTACGAACTGACCAAGGGCATGGACACCTACATCACCACCGAGGTCGGCCAGCATCAGATGTGGGCGGCGCAGCACTATCATTTCGAGAAGCCGAACCGCTGGATGACGTCAGGCGGGCTGGGCACGATGGGCTACGGCCTGCCGGCGGCACTCGGCGTGCAGATCGCGCATCCCGACGCGCTGGTCATCGACATCGCCGGCGACGCCTCGGTGCAGATGACGATGCAGGAGATGAGCGCTGCGGTGCAGCATGACGCGCCGATCAAGATCTTCATCCTCAACAACCAGTACATGGGCATGGTGCGGCAGTGGCAGCAGCTGCTGCACGGCAACCGGCTGTCGCATTCCTACACCGAAGCGATGCCGGACTTCGTCAAGCTGGCCGAGGCCTATGGCGGCCACGGCATACGCTGCGAGAAGCCGGACGAACTGGACGACGCGATCAAGGAGATGATCGCGGTCAAGAAGCCGGTGCTGTTCGATTGCCGCGTTGCGACGCTCGCCAACTGCTTCCCGATGATCCCGTCGGGCAAGGCACACAATGAGATGCTGCTGCCCGACGAGGCGACCGACGAGGCGGTGGCCAACGCCATCGACGCCAAGGGCAGGGAATTGGTGTAGCCAGCCTAGCCGAGGCAGGGCTATCGCAAGAAGCCGTGCGTAAACAGAGAGTTAGATCAAGAATTTGAAATCGAGATTGATGTCATGAACGCACAGCTACAACCGACCGGCTCCGCCTACTTCATCGCCAAGGAAACGGAAAAGCCGGAGAACCACACGCTCTCCGTGCTGGTCGACAACGAGCCGGGCGTGCTTGCCCGGGTCATTGGCCTGTTCTCCGGGCGCGGCTACAACATCGAGAGCCTGACCGTCTCCGAGACCGAGCACGAGAAGCACCTGTCGCGCATCACCATCGTGACGCGCGGCACGCCGCACGTGCTGGAGCAGATCAAGCACCAGCTCGAGCGCATCGTGCCGGTGCACCGCGTGGTCGACCTGACCGTGCGCTCGCATGAATCCGGCCAGGAGCGGCCGCTGGAGCGGGAACTGGCGCTGGTCAAGGTTGCCGGCACCGGCGAGGCCCGCGTCGAGGCGCTGCGGCTGGCCGACGCGTTCCGCGCCAGCGTCATCGACGCCAACACCGAGCATTTCATCTTCGAGATCACCGGCAAGGGCACCAAGATCGACCAGTTCATCGCCATCATGAAGCCGCTCGGCCTGATCGAAATCTGCCGCACCGGCGTGGCGGCGTTGAACCGCGGCCCGCAGGCGATGTAAGGCACGGCCAGGCCTTCCAAATCTTTCACACTCGCTTAGGTCTGGCTCGGCCATAAACCGGCCGCTGGTCTTTGCGCGGCCGCTGGAAAGAGACAATAGTGCTGACGTGTCGGGGAGGATATCATGTCGCTTGACGCGTTCCTTGCGCTGCTTGTCTACGCCTTGGTGACGTCGATCACGCCGGGGCCGAACAATTTCATGCTTCTGGCATCGGGGGTGAATTTCGGCCTCCTCAGGACAGTTCCGCACATGCTGGGCATCAGCATCGGTTTCCTTGTGCTGCTGGTGGCGGTTGGGCTTGGCCTTGGTGCGGTGCTGACCGCGTTTCCGATGTTGCATACGGCACTCAAGGTCGCCGGCGGCGCCTATCTGCTCTATCTCGCCTGGAAGATCGCCATGTCGCGTTCGCTTGCCGGCAAGGGTGAGGCGAAGGGGCAGCCGATGCGCTTCATCGATGCGGCGGCGTTCCAGTGGGTCAACCCCAAGGCCTGGGTGATGGCGATCACCGCCATGGCCGTCTACACCAATCCGCAACATCCGTTCCTGTCGGTGGTGTTGATCTCGGTGGCTTTCACCGTCGTCAATTTGCCGAGCGTCTCGGTATGGGCGGGTTTCGGCACCGCGCTGCGCGGTTTCCTGTCGGACCCGGTGCGGCTGAAATGGTTCAACATCGCCATGGGCGTGCTGCTGGCGGCGACGCTTTGGCCAATGTTGAGATAGAGACTGTTTGGAAATTCTACCCCGGCCGCCATCTGGCTCGCCAGCGCGAAATTCGAAACGGTCCCTGATGTCACCGGCCGTTCTGCTCGGGACGGAGACCGCGCTGCACAGCCATTGTGCACTGCACATTAAATCTTCGTAATGCCGTGTTCTGGCCCTTTTCCGACAAAGGCGTGTCCTATCTATTCGGCGAAATCGCGGCAATGGGCCGTGAGTTGCGCTAGACTATGACCATCGGGTTCGGCGTGTCGGGTGGAGAGGACCTTTTGACCATGCGTGGAAAAGTCGTTCTTTCGTTGCTTGCCGTCGCGTGCGTGGGCGGGGCAGCCTGGCTCTATCTTTCGCCTGAAACGCTGGGCAGGGTTCAGCAGATCATCGGCCAAAAGCAGGCGCCCGCGTCGGACCGACCGGCCGCGGCTTCGGACAAAAAGGCCGCCAACGCGGCGCGCTCGGCCTCAATCCTCTCGGCCGTCGCTTCGACGGCCGATTTCCCGATCCGGCGCTATGCGATCGGTTTCGTCTCGTCTCCGGCCGTCGTCAGCATCAATGCGCGGGTGTCCAGCCAGATCGTATCGATCGACGTCAAGGACGGGCAGATGGTGAAGACCGGCGACGTTCTGTTTTCGCTGGACGACCGCGCGTTGAAGGCGCAACTAGCCAAGGACCAGGCGACGCTGGCCAAGGACCAGGCGATGCTCGCCAGCTCGAATTCCGATCTTCAGCGCGCCAAGGATCTGGTCGCCAAGCAGGCCGGCACGCAACAGACCTACGACCAGGCGGTTGCGGCGCAAAAAGCTGCCGCGGCGACCGTCGATGCCGACAAGGCGACAATCGACGCCGACAATGTCCAGCTTGGCTTTGCCACGATCACCGCGCCGATTTCCGGCAGGCTGGGCGCGGTCAGTGTCGCCGTCGGCGACCTCGTCACCACCGGCAACGGCAACAGCAGCACGGCGACCCCGCTGGTGACCATCACCCAGATGGACCCGCTGCAGGTCAACTTCAATCTTCCCGAGAGCAACCTGGCTCTGCTGCACAAGGCATTGGCGGCGCCGATCCAAGGTGCCGTGACGCTGACCAAGGACGGCGATCCGACGCCGATCGGCAAGGGTACGCTCGATTTCGTCGACTCCAGCGTCGACACCGCCTCCGGTACGATCGCGACGCGGGCGAGCGTGCCGAATGCCGATCTTTCGTTGTGGCCGGGCCAGTATGTAAATGTCGTGCTCGACGCCGGCATCATGCCGAAGATGACATCGGTTCCCACGGTCGCGGTTCAGCCCAGCCAGAAGGGACCGTTCGTCTATGTGGTCAAGCCCGACAACACGGTCGAGATGCGGCCGGTGCAGGTGGCGCTGACCGAAGGCGAAAACAGTGCAATCAGCGATGGTCTCAAAAGCGGCGAGAAGGTCGTCGTCGAGGGGCAGACAAGGCTGAAGGACGGCGCCGCTGTGCACGAAGGCAAGGCCACGGCCGGTGCCGGTGGCCAGGCTGCTGCCAAGGTGGCCGAGGCCGACAAGCCCGCCGAGGCACGCCAATGATCTCCGAATTCTGCATCCGCAGGCCCGTCGCCACCCTTCTCATGTCGCTCGCCCTAGTGCTGGGCGGGCTGTTCGCTTATAAGTTCCTGCCGGTGGCAGCACTGCCGAGCGCCGAATTTCCGGTGGTCAATGTGTCGGCCTCGCTGCCGGGCGCTTCGCCGGAAACCATGGCGACATCGGTGGCAACGCCGCTGATCAAGCAGTTCGCCACCATTGCCGGTATCGATTCGATTTCGACCACCAACTCGCTCGGCTCGACATCGATCGCCATCCAGTTCGTGCTCAACCGTGACATCGACGCTGCGGCGGCCGACGTGCAGGCGGCGATCGCGCGCACGCAGAAATCGTTGCCGCCGGAGATGACGTCGCCTCCAAGCTATCGCAAGGTCAATCCCGCCGACGCACCGATCCTGCTGATGTCGCTAGTCAGTGACACGGTGCCGCTGACCGATCTCGATGCCTTCGCCGAGAACGTCATCTCGCCGTCGCTGTCGACGATCGATGGCGTTGCGCAGGTCTCGATCTTCGGCCAGCAGAAATATGCCGTGCGCATACAGATCGATCCGACCGCGCTTGCGGCGCGCGGCATCTCGATCGACCAGCTGCAGACGGCGATTGCCTCGGCCAACAGCAACACGCCGCTCGGCGTGCTACAGAACAACCAGCAGCAGCTGACCATCACCGCCAACACGCAGTTGACCAATGCGGCCGGATTTTCCAACCTCATCATCGCCACCAAGAACGGTCATCCGGTGCGGCTGGGCGAAGTCACCCGCGTCATCAATTCTGTGCAGACGACGACGACGGCCAGCTGGTATGACGGCACCCGTGCGATCATCATGGCGGTGCAGCGCCAGCCCGACGCCAACACCGTCGACGTCGTCGACCGCGTCAAGGCGATGCTGCCGTCGTTCCAGGACCAGATGCCGGCCGCCGCCAGCATCAAGCTGCTCAACGACCGCTCGACCTCGATCCGCGCCGCCGTCAGCGACGTGCAGTTCACGCTGCTGCTCACCATCGCCCTGGTTATCATGGTGATCTTCCTGTTCCTGCGCCGGGTGACGGCGACGATCATCCCGGCGGTGGCGGTGCCGATCTCGCTGATTGCCACGCTCGGCGTCATGTTCCTGTTCGGTTTTTCCATCGACAACATTTCGCTGATGGGACTGACGCTGGCGGTTGGCCTCGTCGTCGACGACGCCATCGTCATGCTGGAGAACATCTTCCGCCACATGGAGGAGGATGGGTTGTCGGCCATGGACGCGGCGCTGAAGGGTGCGCGCGAAATCGGCTTCACCATCATCTCGATTTCGATCTCGCTGGTCGCCGTTTTCATCCCGGTGCTGTTGATGGGCGGGGTGATCGGGCGCATCTTCAACGAGTTCGCGGTGGTGGTGACGGTCGCCATCCTGGCGTCGATGTTCGTGTCGCTGACCCTGACGCCGATGCTTTGCTCCAGGCTGCTGTCGGTGTCGAAGGCCGAGCGCGAAGCGGCCCATGACGAGGGCAAGAAGCACAATTTCTTCTTGCGCGGCTATGACTGGATGCTGACCTTCTGCCTGCGCCACACCTTCCTGGTTTTCCTTGTCTTCATCGGCACCGCGGCAGCGTCGGTGTGGCTGATCCAGATTTCGCCGAAGGGCTTCTTCCCACAGGAAGACATCGGCCAGATTTCGGTGACGACGATCGCGCGCCAGGACATTTCTTTCGACGCCATGGTGAAGCTGCAAGGGCAGGTGGCAAACGTCTTTGCCCATTCGCCCTATGTTTCGCATGTGGCATGGTCGGCGGGCAGCGGCGGCAATGCACTGAACCAGGGCCAGCTCTATGTGCAGTTGAAGGACAAGGACCAACGCCCGGACATCGACAAGGTGCAGTCGGATCTGCGCAGGCAGCTGGCCAATGTGCCGGGCATCGAAACCTACATGCAGCCGGTGCAGAACCTCAGGCTCGGCTCGCGATCCTCGGCCAGCGCTTATCAGCTTGTCGTGCAGGGCCTCGATACGGGCCAGACCGACATCTGGGCGCAGAAGTTGAACGACGCCCTGGCGGCCGATCACACGACCTTCACCGACGTCACAAGCGATCTGCAGAACAACGCCTTGCAGGCAACGCTGGTCGTCGACCGCGACAAGGCGGCATCGCTCGGCATCGACACCGACACGCTGCGCTCAAGCCTGTATGGTGGTTTCGGCACCGCGCAGGTCTCGACCATCTTCGGCTCGGCCGACAGCTACCAGGTGGTCATGGAGCTCGATCCGAAGATCGAGTGGTCGCCGGAACGGATGCTGGCCATCCAGGTCAGGACTGCCAGTGGCAGTCTGGTGCCGCTTGGCGCCTTTGCCCGCGTCGATCGCACGGCAGGCGCCTTGACCGTCAATCAGCTCGGCCAGCTTCCGGCCGTGACGATCTCCTACAACCTGCCGCAAGGTGTGGCGCTCGGCGATAGCGTGACCCGCATCAACGCGCTGAAAGAGCAGATCGGCATGCCGAAGGCGATCTCGACCACTTTCGCCGGCACGGCCAAGACCTTCCAGGATTCGCTTGCCAACCAGGGTCTGCTGATCGGCGGCGCCATCCTCACCATCTATATCGTGCTCGGCATCCTCTATGAGAGCTTCATCCATCCGCTGACCATCCTGACCGGCCTGCCGTCGGCGGTGTTGGGTGCCCTGGTCGCCTTGCGGCTTGCCGGAATGGACCTGTCGGTCATCGCCGTCATCGGCATCCTGATGCTGATCGGCATCGTCAAGAAGAACGGCATCATGATGATCGACGTCGCGCTCGAATTGCGACGAGAAGGCATGTCGCCGGTCGAGTCCATCCACAAGGCCTGCATCATGCGCTTCCGCCCGATCATGATGACGACGCTGGCGGCGCTGATGGGCACCATCCCGATCGCGCTCGGCACCGGCGCCAGCGCCGAACTGCGCCAGCCGCTTGGCGTGGCCGTGGTCGGCGGCCTCGTCGCATCGCAGGCGCTGACGCTGTTCGTCACGCCGGTGATCTATGTCTACATGGAGCATTTCTCGAGCTGGCTGCTCGGGCTGTGGCCGAAGCGGCGCGACGCCGAGATTGCGGACCTGCCGGCAGCGCAGCCATCGCTGTTCGATGTCAACGCGGAGCCACATGTCGAACCGCAGAAGACGGCTGCCGAATAGAAGCGGCGGTCTCAAGCATCTGGCCCAAGCCGTTGCGCTTGCGGCACAGGGATCGCGACCGTAATTTGGCGTCATGTCACACGATCATGACCACGACAACGAACTCGATCCCTTTGCCGCCCGCGTGCGCGCGTTGGAAACCATCCTCACCCGCAAGGGGCTGATCGATCCGGCAGCGATCGACGTCATCGTCGACACCTACGAGACCAGGATTGGCCCGCGCAACGGCGCCAGGGTGGTGGCCAAGGCCTGGGCCGATCCGGCATTCGCCGACTGGCTGAAACGCGATGCGACGGCGGCGATCGAATCGCTCAGCTATACGGGCCGTCAGGGCGAGCATATGCAGGCGGTCTTCAACACCGAGGACACGCACAACCTCGTCGTCTGCACGCTGTGCTCCTGCTATCCGTGGTCGGTGCTTGGCCTGCCGCCGGTCTGGTACAAGGCGCCGCCCTATCGCTCGCGCGCGGTCATCGATCCGCGCGGTGTGCTGGAGGAGTTCGGGCTGACGCTGCCGCCGACCAAGAAGATCCGCGTCTGGGATTCGACCGCGGAACTGCGCTATCTCGTCGTGCCGATGCGGCCGGAGGACACCGAGGGCTGGGGCGAGGAGCGGCTGGCCGACCTGGTGAGCCGCGATGCGATGATCGGCACCGCACTGGCGAGGCAGCCGGCATGAACGGACCGCAAGACCTCGGCGGGCAGATGGGCTTCGGCCCCGTGGCCCCTGAAGTGGATGAGCCGTATTTCCATGCCGCATGGGAAAAGCGGGCGCTCGGCGTGACCTTGTGCGCCGGCGCGATGGGGGCCTGGAATATCGACGAGAGCCGGCATGCGCGGGAATCGCTGCATCCCGCCGAATACTATGCCTCCAGCTACTACGAGATCTGGATCAAGGCCCTGGAAGTGCTGCTCAAGCGCCATGGTTTTGTCAGCGAGCGCGATCTCAAGGCAGGCACGGCGGTCGATCCGGCAGCGACACCCAAACGGGTGCTGAAGGCCGAAAACGTGCGTGGTGTGCTGGCCAAGGGCGGGCCTTGCGACCGGCCGGTGGCGCAGCCGGCGCGGTTCAAGGCCGGCGATCCCGTGCGGACCAAAAACTTCAACCCGACCGGCCACACACGGCTGCCGCGCTATGCACGCGGCAAGCATGGAACGATCGAGGCGGTGCGCGACGGTTTCGTGTTCCCCGACAGCAACGCGCATGGCCGGGGCGAGAATCCGCAATGGGTCTACACCGTGGTTTTCGAGGGGTCGGAAATCTGGGGCGAGGGCGCCGACCCGACGCTTGCTGTGTCGATCGATGCCTGGGAGAGCTATCTTGAGCCGGCTTGAGGCAAACGGACACGTCGCCGATTTGCCTCCGGGCGTCGATGCGCCGGTTTTCGCCGAGCCATGGCAGGCCGAAGCGTTCGCGATGACGGTGGCGCTGCACGACAAGGGCCTGTTCTCGTGGGCCGAGTGGGCGCAGGCGCTGTCGGCGCAGGTCAAGAGACCGGGTGCCGCGGCTGACGGCCATGACTACTACGAGCATTGGCTGGCGGCGCTGGAAAGCCTGCTTGCCTCAAAAGGGCTGGCCGCCAAGGCGGATGTCGACGCGATGGCTGAAGCCTGGGAGCGTGCTGCGCATGCCACCCCACACGGCAAGCCGATCCTGCTGGAGAACGATCCTCGACCGGCCAAAGGTCGTGGCGGCCCGAGCGGTCAGGGCCGTGCGGCCAGATAACTCGTTTTCGCCTGGCGATTGTATTCGGCAAGCCTTGGCCTTTAACCGGTGGGCATGCCGTCCAAAGCGAAGATCCTCGTCCTGGCAGAGCGTTCGCGGACAGGTTTGAGCCGTTGGTATTCTGGCGAATCGTACCATGCCGTCAGGGAAGCCATGTCTGGGAACTCGACAATAACCAGGCGGTGAGGTTCCCAATCGCCTTCCAACACTTTGGTTGCTCCGCCGCGAGCGAGGTACCTTCCCCCGTAGCGCTCTTCGGTTGCAGGTACATCCCGGCGGTATTCCTCGAAAACGGCGGCGTCGGTTATGTCTACATCGGCAATAAGATATGCTGCCATTGCCCTTACCTCCATGAAGAGACGCATTGAAGCGCGTCCATTAGCGATCCTGCAATTAAGCCAGGGTATTGCCTAGCCGTACGTATGGCGGCACCTAGGTACCTCCGATGGTCAATGATGGTGGCAGCTATCTTGTCTTTCCCTTGCGAATCCGGTCTCTCGCTGTGATGGAATTCTCTCCCCAACAGGACGAGGCGCTGCAAGCGGTTGCCCGCTGGCTGAAGACCGGAAAGCCGCAGCTGTTCCGGCTGTTCGGCTATGCCGGCACCGGCAAGACGACGCTGGCGCGCTATTTCGCCGAACATGTCGACGGCCAGGTGCAGTTCGCCGCCTTCACCGGCAAGGCGGCGCAAGTGCTGCGCTCCAAGGGCGCGGTCAATGCCCGCACCATCCATTCGCTGATCTACCGGCCAAAGGGCGAGGAATCGGTATCTGACGAGGTCACCGGCAAGACGTCGATGTCGCCGACCTTTTCGCTCAACCGGCAGAGCCCGATCTCGCGGGCGAAACTGGTCGTCATCGACGAATGCTCGATGGTCGACGAGCAGCTTGGCCGCGACCTGATGAGCTTCGGCACGCCGATCCTGGTGCTCGGCGACCCCGGCCAGCTGCCGCCGATTTCGGGCGGCGGCTTCTTCACCGACCACGAGCCGGATTTCCTGCTCACCGAAATCCATCGGCAGGCGCGCGACAACCCGATCCTGCGGCTGGCGCTCGATGTTCGCGAAGGCCGCGAATTCATGCGCGGCGACTACGGCACGGCACAGGTGATCGGCAAGGAAGACGTCACCCAGGAGTTGGTGCTGAAGGCCGACCAGGTGCTGGTCGGCACCAACCGCACGCGCCGACGCTACAATCAGCGGCTGCGCGAGCTCAAAGGCTTCAATGCCGACTATCCGCAGGCAGGCGACAAGCTGGTCTGTCTGCGCAACGATCCGGCCAAGGGTCTGCTCAACGGCTCACTGTGGAAGGTGATGACGTCGTCGCGCGAGACGGTGAAGCCCGGCATCAACCTTTTGGTGTCGCCGGAAGAGGACGATCCGGATCGCGGCGTCGCCAAGATCAAGCTGCTCAAGGCGGCCTTCGAGGATCCGGATGCCGATATCCCCTGGCAGCAGAAGAAGCGCTTCGACGATTTCGACTATGGCTACGCACTGACCGTGCACAAGGCACAGGGCTCGCAGTGGAACGAGATCGTGTTGTTCGACGAAAGCTGGGCCTTCAAGGAAACCCGCCAGCGTTGGCTCTACACCGCCATCACGCGGGCAGCCGAGCGGCTGACGATCGTCAGGTAGCGAGCATTCGCCAGGCCCTTGCGGGGAGCCGCGACCCTATTGCTTCCCGGTCGGCCGGGCGCCGAGCCATTGCCAGGCCGCGGCTTCATCCTCGGTCGTGAAATGCTTCAGTTCGATCGACGGCGAAGCCCGCAGCAGGTGTCGCGCGTCCGCGGTCCAGTCCGGCTCGCCGATCGCCGCGCAACGGCCGACATATTCTGTTGCGTGGACTGTGCCCTGCTTCAGGGTTTCTTCCGCGATATTGGCCCAGTCGACGCCATCATGGTCGACAAGGCGCACCAGCACATCGATGCGTTGATGGAGGGCATAGGCTGCCTCCATCAACCCGAAAAGGTTTTCGCCATCGGCCGCCGAGACGTGCCCGACGACGTCGATGGCCAGAAGGTCGTCACGGCTGGTCTCGAGACGGCGGATCGCCGGCACGGCGTCGAGAAAATTCATGGCGCTTCCTTTCCCGGACTCAAATTCATCAAGCTTGGAACACCCGAAACCCCCTGTCTGTTCCCGCCAAAGGCATTATAGGTGGCGCGTCGAATGATTTCCGAGGCCGCCGCCATGCCTGCAAAGCTCTCCGTCAATCTCAACGCCGTCGCCATGCTGCGCAACCGGCGTGACCTGCCGTGGCCGAGCGTGACCGGTCTCGGCCGCATTGCGCTCGCAGCCGGAGCCCATGGGCTGACGGTGCATCCACGCCCCGACGAGCGGCACACGAGACAC
The DNA here is from genome assembly GCF_042682105.1 of Mesorhizobium calcicola. Lineage (NCBI taxonomy): Bacteria > Pseudomonadati > Pseudomonadota > Alphaproteobacteria > Hyphomicrobiales > Phyllobacteriaceae > Mesorhizobium > Mesorhizobium calcicola. The sequence goes on along the minus strand of NZ_JBHUGY010000032.1, from coordinate 955 downwards.
TCCGACCTGCCAGAGATCCGCTCCCTGATCGACGACGAGTTTCCGCGCGCGGAATTCAACATCGAGGGCTATCCGACCGAGGATTTCCTGCTGCTTGTGGAAAAGCATCAGCCCGAACAGGTGACGCTGGTGCCGGACGATCCGGCGCAGGCGACTTCAGACCATGGCTGGAACTTTGCCGCCGAGGCCGCGTTCCTGACACCAATCGTCAAGCGTCTGAAAAAGGGGGGCTTCCGCGTGTCGCTGTTTGCCGATCCGGACCCCGATTGCGTGACGGCGGCGCGTGACACCGGCGCCGACCGCATAGAGCTCTATACGGGGCCGTATGGCAGTTATCATTCCGATCCCGCCAGAGCGGCCAAGGAGCTGGAAAGACTGGGAAAAACCGCCGACGCCGCGCTTGCCGCCGGCCTCCAGGTCAATGCCGGCCATGATCTGGTGGTCAGCAATCTGCCTGCGCTGGCAAGGCGCATTCCCGCATTGGCCGAAGTGTCGATCGGACATGGGTTGACAGCCGATGCGTTGGAGTATGGCATGGCTGGCACGGTGGGTCGATTTCTCAAGGCCTGCGGGTGGTAGCGATGGCAGCCTCGCGCGGCAGGCATGGCAGCCATCACGCGACGGCACTTGATATTGCATCGCAGCAAGCGTAGAGCACCGCGCGCTTATCGGAGTGTCGTCCATGGCCCTTACCAATGCTGGTACTGAGGCAGAACCCGTCGAACAATCGAGCCATCCAGAAATCGAACAGCACAGCACCAAGGTTCTGATGCTGGGCGCGCTCGGCGTTGTCTATGGGGATATCGGCACCAGCCCGATCTACGCCTTCCGCGAGGCGCTGGTGGCGTCGTCGGGCGGCAATGTCGCCCAGCGTGGCGATATTCTCGGTGTGCTGTCGCTGATCATCTGGTCGCTGACGATCATCGTCACCATCAAATACATCATGTTCGTGCTG